>CAYSOC010000002.1:93888-122014 GCA_964432445.1 uncultured Anaerolineaceae bacterium | reverse complement strand
CCCGATCACCGTATCCCGTTTGAGGCGCGTGTCGCCTATAACCGTGCGAACTCGCTGGTACGCGCTGGCAACTATGACGAGGCCGAACGCCTCTACCGGGAAGCCCGCGATATTGCCGAACGCGCCGGCATCCCAAGCTGGAAGGATGCCGAACAAGCGCTGCTCGATATTCAGGATTTGTCGCTGGCGCGCGAAATGCTCAATGACGGAGATCGCCTCCTTGCCGCCGATGACTGGACGGGCGCACTCCGCAAGTATGAAGGAGCATTGCGTGTCGTTTCCTCTGACCCGATGGCACAGGATCGCATCGATCTGATCAAGCGCGTACAGGATCAATATGATCGTGCATCGGTACAGTTGAACCTGCTTGCCGGAACACCAACCGAACGTGCCGCCAATCTGCAATCGCTGATCGGTTCAATCGGCTCACTGCGCCAACTGTTACCTGGTAGTAGCAAATTACAAGCCCTTCTGACCGAAGCCGAAAAGAAACTCAGCACGATCAAGGGTCAACTGCTGGAACAAGGGCGTCAAACGATGACGCGCGCCGAGCAAACCACTGTCATTGATGACAAATTGCGGATCGTCCAGGAAGCCGTAAAATCACTCGAACTGGCGGCAAATCTGGATAACGCAGACTCCGATGTTAGTGCTGCGCTGGAATCTGCCCGTACTTCTGAAAAAAATACGCTGGAAGCCAAGCAAACGCTGGAACGTGCCGCCGCACTCACCGCGCAGAATTTCGACGCGGAACTGGCGCAGGCGCGTACTATGCTGACAAATCTGCGTGATTATGGACAAGACCCACGCTATCGAATGCTCATTTCCGACCTGCTGGCGCGTCACCTGGAGCGGGTAGAGCTTTCGCTGGATCGGCGCAATGCAAAAGAGGCCGAACGCTGGCTCTCGCTGGCAAAGGATGAGCCATTCCGCGCGCTCGGACGACGCAGCGAACTCCTGCAACTGGAAGAAGAAGCACGCGCCCTCAAACGACAGGCGACGACGCGCAACGGCGCAATTGGCTTCTTTATCGTTGTGGTACTGATTGCGGGATTAGTGTTGAGTCGCCCGGTCTGGATTCCGCTGGTGAATCCACCAACTGCAACGAACACACCGACACCAAGCAATACGGCAACGCCGTCGCGCACGTTTACCCCGACCCTGACACCATCCCATACGTTCACAGCAACAGCAACCTTCACGCCCTCTTTTACCTTCACACCATCACGGACATGGACGCCGAGCAATACGCCAACCGAAAGCCCAACGCCCTCGGAGACGTTCACGCCGACATTTACGCCAACACCCTCGGATACCTTTACACCAACGCTGACCCCAACGATCACGCCAACATTTACGCCAACCAATACGCCAAGCATTACGCCAACGCCACTAGTGAAGTGTCAGGTTGTTGTGCTAACGGGTGGGATTCTGGTACGTTCGCGTCCTAGCCTGAATGCGCAGAGGGTGACGGAAGTGGTACGCGGGACGATTATGGAAGTGCTGGAACAGCGCCTCGGTACGGATGATGGCTATGTCTGGTATAACGTCCGGGTGAATATCGACAGCAATATTGTACCGGGATGGGTGCGTGCGGATGTGGTCAGCCAGAAAGCCGATTCACCCTGCCCACCATTCCCGTGAGAGATGATTAGAGATCAAACAGATGGGGGAAGTTTTCCGGGGTTTGTCCCCGGACAGGCTCTCCCGTCAATCGGGATGCCACCTGGCCAAATTTGACTGGATCGCCGCTAGTGTAATAAATCACTGCACCCTGTGCGTTGCCGGGATTAAGCAAGCCCTTTTCAGTAAGGATACGCCCTGCTTGTCGTGCTACCGCAGGCGCAGGATCAATGATCTGCACGCCAGCACCCATATAACGCTGCAACTGTGCATTCAAAAACGGGAAATGTGTGCAACCAAGCACCAGTTGATCGATATGTGCGTCTAGCAAAGGTTGAATATGGCGCGCGATGATTGCCGCCGCTTCGGGTGTATCCGGTGCGCCTTCCTCTGCCAATAGCACAAATTCCGGGCAAATTTGCGTTTCGACCTTGATTCCGTTGGCGAATCTATCGATCACGCTGGCAAATAATTCGCCCTGCGAGGTGGCGCGCGTCGTGATTACGCCAACAACGCCCGTTTTAGTGCCTTGTGCAGCGGGCTTAATCGCTGGCTCCATACCAATAATGGGGAAGTCCGGCAGGCGTTGCCGCAGACTGTGAAGCGCCCCGGCGTTGGCAGCATTGCACGCGATGACGATCTGTTTGCAGCCCTGTACAATCAGGAAATCGGCAATATGATCAACATAGCCGCGTATCTGGTCGCGCGTCTTTTCGCCGTAGGGCAGATGTACCTGATCGCCGTAGTAGATCAAATTTTCATGGGGGAATTGTCGGCGGAGTTCCATCAGAACACTCAATCCGCCGACGCCGGAATCCAGCAGTCCAATCGGAGAGGCCGGGTCGAGGATCATTGACCGGCGGCCTGCTTTACGAACCCTTCAAACAAACGCCGCATGGGTTCGCTGTAATTCGCCAATTCTTCGGGATGCCACTGCACGCCGACGATGAAGCGTGTACCGGGTATCTCCACCCCTTCCACGATGCCATCCGGCGCTGTCGCCACAGGCACAAGCCCTTTGCCGAGATCACGGATCGCCTGATGGTGTAGTGAATTTACAGCGGGCTGGGTCGTACCAAGCAGCCCTGCGAGTTTTGAATCACTCTGGACGTTGACCGTATGCGCGTTATAGTTGCGCGCATTTTTGCCACCCATATCATGATCGACAGAATTACCAAACTCCAGCGCGAGGTCACGATAGAGCGTGCCGCCGAGGGCAACATTCATCACCTGCACGCCGCGACAAATGCCGAGCAGCGGTTTATCATCTTCCACCGCCCATTTGGTCACAGTCATTTCGGTGGCATCACGATCATGGTTGACACTGCGCAACGGGATTTCATCGCCCGCGCCATATTCATTCGGGGCAACGTCGCCGCCACCTGTCAGCAGCACACCATCAACACGCTCATAGATTGCGCGCAGGGTTTCCGGTTGCAGGTCGTGGGCGATGAGGACAGGCAGACCGCCCGCCGCTTCAAGCGCCTTGATATAGCTGGCATATAAACCATAAAGCACCGCGCCATCTTCATAGCGAACGGTGCAGGTCAGACCAATTAGCGGTTTTGCCGCCGACACGTCTATTCGGCTTTCGTTTCGTTGCCAGCGTTGACTGCGGCGAGATTGACTTTACGTTCCTTCAGACGAGCAGCCTTGCCAGCCAGATCGCGCAGGTAGTACAACTGGGCGCGACGCACTTTGGAGCTACGAATCACCTCAATCTTGGCGATACGCGGCGAACGCACGAGGAAGGTACGCTCTACACCGACACCATTGGCAACGCGGCGAACGGTGAAGTTTTCATTCTGGGCATTACCACGATGACGGATAATCACGCCCTGGAAGACCTGAATACGTTCTTCCTTGCCTTCGATAATACGGACGTGAACTTTTACTGTATCGCCCGACGCCAGCTTGGGAAAGCCGCGATCCGCTCCATCGAGCGCTTCAATCAAATTTGCCATGATCCTACCTCTAAGACAGTCCGGCGGACTTGCCGATTGTTACCAACATATTCAAACGATGAAACGGCGTCCCCGCCGCAATCGCGCATTATAGCAGGGGGACGGGGCTTTCTCAATGGCTAACTCTGCGTCGAGGAATGCGCGGGTGGATCGCTTGCCGGGAATGATTCGATAGATGCCTCTGTCACGGGATCAATCTTTTGCTTTTTGGGAGATTCAGCAGTCTGTGCAAATTTGACCAGATCGAAGTTCGGATCAACCATCTGATCTGTCGTTAAGTGTAGTTTGTCGCGCAGGACAAATTCCAGCGCATCCATCTCCTGATCATGTTTGTGTCCAGCAGAGGCTTGCAACTTGTCGTGTGAAATGTAAAATGCGATGAACTCGCCGCTTTCGACAGAGCCGCGATAGATGATTTGATCCCATCCTTCTGCGTGACCAACATACCGTAGCTCAACATCCCATTGATGCGTCCAGAAAAACGGCACACGCTTCGCTACCGAATCATGCCCGCCAAGCATATTGACCGCCGCCACGATGCCATGCTGCTGTGCGACGCGCCAGTGTTCGATGCGCGTGCCGGACGTGATGCCATTGTGCCAGCGGGCAATATCTCCCGCCGCGTAGATATGCGGTACGGATGTGCGCAGATGCTCGTTGACCAGCACCGAACGATCCTTTTCATTCAGATCAATGCCGGACAAAAATTCTGTATTCAGTTGAATCCCGACGCCAAGCACCACCAAATCGGCGGGCAGACGTTCGCCACCCTTGAGGATAACAGCGTTCACCCGCCCGTCTTTGCCTTCATAGCGCTCGATCTGGCTATCCAATCGGAATGTTACCTTGTTACGTTCGTGTTCCTGCTGAAACCGGCGTCCGATCTCTTCACCGAGGATACGGTCAAACGGGACTTTTTCCAGGCCAACCACCGTGATCGACAACCCGCGCTTGCCGAGTGACCATGCAGCTTCCATCCCGATGAAACTGGCGCCGATGATTACTGCGGTCTTTGCATCTTTTACGGTTTCAACGATCCGATCCGCGTCTGCCTGTTCGCGGAGAGGGAAGATATTTTTGAGTTCTGCACCGGGAATATTGGAAAGAATGCGCGGGCGTCCGCCTGTTGCGATAAGGAGTTCATCAAAATGTAGTTTTTCGGTGCTGTTTTCAAACTGCAATTCGGAGTTGGCTGTATCAATTTTGGCGACACGTTTTCCCAGCATCAATTCAATCTTATGATCAGCGTACCAGCCTTCATCGCGCAGGGGCATCCATGCGGGGTCGGCATCGCCAGAGAGATAATCCTTCGAGACATTGGGGCGATCAATTGGAAGGCTGTCCAATGCGCTCACTAACACCACGCGCCCGTTAAAATCCAGACGGCGCAGTTCTTCTGCTGCGGATTCTCCCGCTGCCCCACCCCCGATAATGACCAATGTTTTCTCAATAGGTTCTGTTTTGGATGCAGATTTCGTAGTTGGTTCTGAATCAATAAAAAGTGCATCATTTTCGATCCGAACGGGGTAACTTTCGAGGTCATTCAAGGCAGGTGGTTCGACGCGCTGACCATTCCGAATATGAAAACAGGCATGATGCCAGGGACACATAACCGTATCGCCGCGTATAACGCCTTCCTCCAACGGCGCGCCATAGTGCGAACAGTTTGCCGCAAAAGCAAGATATTCGGCCTGCACGCGCGCGACAACGATTGACTTATCGCCAATCTCCAACCGTTTCATCTGCCCGTCTTCCAGAAATGTGCTGGCAGTCCCGATGTGATGTTCGGTCATCTTTTGTCTCCATTTGGATGTTTAAAATTATAGTCTGATTTGGTATGGTTTGGGTTCTGCTATCTTTGGGAACACACTTCATGAGTACCTATGCTGAACACGTCCGGGGTCTGGATGATCAGATCGACGCAGATTTCTGGAAAAACCCGACAGGCGTTGAGGTTGAATTCGACGCCCTGAAATTTCTGTATATTCCCGATCATGTGATGGCCTATATCGTTTCGCAACTGGCGCACAAGGTCTATCGCTACCAGATCGATAACATCGCCACCAAGCGCCAGATCGCCCGTGCGGTGATGATCACAATGGGTGGTCTGCTCCCCGGCGTGCTGCTGCATGATCATCTGGCGTGGACACTCAACAAGAACATCCCGCCAATTAACTTTGGGACGATGGGCGTGAAGTTCTACGCGGGGCCGGGTCAACCGCTGGATCAACCGCGCATCGTTCACGAACTTTCCATTGATGTGAAAGATCAGGTCGTCGGCGTCATTGAAGATTTGGTTGATCTGGGAGGCACAGCCCGATTTGTGGCGAACTACCTCAAAACCGAACGCGGTGCGCGGCACATTGTCCTGATCGCACCGTATCTCAAATCAACGTTGGCGGCGGAAGAGATGGACGTTGTGTCTTATGGGCGGGTCCCAAAGGATACATGGATCATCACGCCGCGCGAGAAGATCGAAACGCTGATCAAGCGTGTTCCGCACTGGCGCGATAACGGCGCGTCGCTCAAAACATGCGAGGATAACCTGCTGCGTATCGGCTATCCTCGCTATCTATTGGATATTTATTTGCGCGCTACCTATGAGCGTGGCTAGATCAGCGCTTCGGTTGCAATGCCCGGTTGCCGTTCAGCGCTAATCGGGCGTTGTAGTCCGTTGTGCCGGAGCGTTGCCGCAACTGAACGATCAGTTTTTGGAGCGCGATGAACAGGAACAACAGGAAACCAATCAGGATTTTCGTCCACCAGCTATTGAGCGTTCCATCGAACGTGATATAGGTCTGGATGACGCCCTGAATCAAAACGCCGATGAACGTCCCGGCGACGTATCCCGCGCCGCCAGTGAGCAACGTCCCACCGATGACCACCGCCGCGATTGCATCCAGTTCTACGCCGACTGTCGCCAGTGGATAGCCAGACGAGGTATAGAGCGAATAGACGATCCCCGCCAGCGCTGCCAGAAAACTGCTCAGAGCATAAATCAGGATGGTGGTGCTGCGCATCGGGACGCCAAGCAGCAGCGCGGCAGTGTCATTGCCACCGACAGCATACACGTTGCGCCCGAAGCGGGTATAGTGGGCAAGGAAAATCCCGACTACCAGCACTGCCAGAAAGATCATCGCCAGAAAGCTGAGTTTGCCGCGATCCGGGAAGCGAATCGCAATATCAGAGATCGCTGTATAGAACGGGTGCGAAATCGAGACCGATTCCTTTGTCAGCACAAAGGCCATGCCGCGCGCCATAAACATCCCGGAAAGCGTGACAATGAACGGCGGAATCTTGAAGAAGTGAATCGCTGCGCCCATCGTCGCGCCGAACAACGCGCCAAGCCCAAGCGCCAGCGCAAACACGATTAGCGGTTCGACATGCGCGCGTTCGATCATAAGGGCGCAGAACACGCTGATGAAAGCAATCACCGAACCGACGGAGAGATCGATCCCGCCCGACAGGATCACAAAGGTCATGCCGATAGCGGTGACGCCGATGAACGCATTATCTGTCAGGAAATTGCCGATAACGCGCGTCGTCCCAAATGCCGGAAAACGCGCCCACCCTGCGAGATAGAGAAGGAAAAATACAGTAAATGTAGCAATCAGTGGCAGAAATCGAGACTTCATGAGCGACCTCGGAACGGCTTGGTGATAATTTGTCTGAATTCGGCAGATTGAAGGAGCAGTACCGCCAGCACCACAATTGCCTTCACAACAAGGTTGAATTCCGGCGTGATGCCGCTGACCAGAATCCCGGTATTCATGCTCTGGATGATCAACGCGCCGACGATGCTCAGGAAGAGATAGAAACGTCCGCCACCGAGCGCTGTCCCGCCAACGACAACGGCAAGGATCGCATCCAGTTCCAGCCACAACCCGGCGTTGTTCGCATCTGCCCCTTTGATGTCTGCCGCAACGATCAGGCCGGCAATGGCGGCACACAGACCAGAAACGACATAGGCCAGCAGTTTGATCATCGAGGAGTTGATACCAACATAGTAGCTGGCCTTTGTATTCGCCCCAACCGATTCAATCATCAAGCCAAGCGCGGTACGGCGCACCAGCAGATATACTGCGGCAAAGACAAACAACGCAATAAATACCGCGAACGGTAATCCGATCAGCTTTCCCGAACCAAGAAAACTCAACTGCTCGTTTACAAAAGTGACGATTTGCCCTTCGGTGATCAGTTGTGCGATACCACGTCCGGCAACCATCAGAATCAACGTGGCAACGATGGGCTGAATATCGAAAAAAGCGACCAGAATCCCATTCCACAAACCGCAGAGAAACCCCGCGCCCAGCGCAATCAGGATAATCACGGGAACGGGCAGCGAGGTTGTAGAGACTAATACCGCCGCAATCGCGCCGCAGATCGCCATCACCGCGCCGACAGATAGATCAACGCCGTGCGTGGCGATCACCAGCGTCATCCCGGTACAGAGCAGAACAACGGGCGCACTGCGATTCAGAATATCGATCAGGCTTCCGTAGAAATATCCATTCACAATGGAGATATTAAAGAAATCGGGGAAGATGATTCGATCCATCGCCAGAATGAGTACCAGCGCAAGCAGAGGCCAAAGCGCCTTACGGTTTTGTTGTAACCAGCTTTGTATCTGCAATGCCGCACTCGATTGTTTTGGTTGTGCGAGTGTGTCTCTCATGCGCTCCCCATTCCTGCATTCAGCGTATCGTGTGCGATAGCCTTCATGATGCTGTTCTCGCTGATCTCCGCGCTCTGCAATTCCGCAACCTTCTTGCGATCTCGCAGGACGACGACGCGATCACTGTAGTCCACAATTTCTGCGAGTTCGGACGAAATGACCAGCAACGCTAACCCCTGATCGCAGAGACGTTTGATGATCGCAATAATTTCCGCGTGTGCGCCGACATCGATCCCGCGTGTAGGTTCATCCAGAATGAGAAATTCCGGTTGCGATACCAACCAGCGCGCAAGGATAACTTTTTGCTGGTTGCCGCCAGAGAGTTCCTTAATCGGCTTCTGTGTATTCGGCGTAACGATGTGCATGGCAGCGATCATCTCTTCTGCAAGTTCTTCCTGCCGTTTGCGTGGGATATGCCGAAACCAGCCGCGTTTGGCCTGTAACGCCAGAATAATATTTTCCCGCACAGAAAGATCACCGATGATACCTTCTGTTTTGCGGTCTTCGGGACACAGGGCAAAGCCATAGCCGACTGCGCGACGTGGCGAACTGAGCAGGATTTTTCGCCCTGCAACCGTCGCTTCACCCTGATCGCCGCGTTCAATCCCGAATAGCAGATGTGCCAGTTCGGTGCGCCCGGAGCCGAGCAAACCCGCCAACCCAACGATTTCGCCCTTCTTCACTTCAAGGTCGAATGGGGCGATCAGACCGCGTTTGCCCAAACCCTTCGCCTGCAAAAAGGGCGTCGGCGCGGTCTCACGCGCGGTGTTTTGAGGCGTGAGTTCTTCGCTGAGTTCCTTGCCAAGCATTTCCGAAATCAACTGCATTCGTGGCAATTCGCTGGTAAGGTGTTCACCGACCTTCAAGCCATTACGCAGGATCGTAATCCGATCCGAAATCTCATAGACCTGATCCAGAAAGTGGGTGATCAACAGAATGCCGATACCGCGCTGCTTGAGCGTGCGGATCACATCAAACAGGATTTGCACCTCGGCGGCGTCAAGGCTGGCTGTGGGTTCATCCAGAATCAGAATCTTTGCCGAGAGATCGACGCTACGCGCAATCGCCACGATATGCTGAATCGCAATCGAATAGGAGCCGAGCGACTGCGTAACATCAATCGAGATGTTGAAGGTTTTGAGCAATTCAACGGCTTTGCGGTTCGCTGTGCGAAAATCGATCATGCCCCAGCGCATCGGTTGCCGACCCAGAAAAATGTTTTCGGCAACGGAAAGACTCGGAACGAGGTTCACTTCCTGATAGACTGCGCTAATGCCGAGTTCCTGTGCATGGCGCGGATTTTGCGGACGAATTTCCTTTCCCCCCAGAAAGATTTCGCCAGCATCCCTTTTGTAAACCCCGGTGATGACCTTGATCAGGGTCGATTTTCCCGCACCGTTCTCCCCAAGCACAGCATGAACCTCGCCGGGGTGCATTGTGAAATCTATCGCGGTCAGCGCGGGAACACCCGGAAATGTTTTTGTTAAACCATGAATTTCTAAAAGCGGCGTTGCATCCATATTTTCAATCTTTATCTGTTTGCCAAAAAATCCCTCTCACCAACACGAATGCCAGTGAGAAGGATTGAGAGAAGAAATTGTGCGGTTACTCTCGCTGTTTACTTGGCGGAACGCTTCGCATATTCAGCGGCAGCGGTGTCCGGGAAGTACATCGGGCTGGTGGATACAATCCACTTCGGAACAGTCTTGCCAGCCTTGAAATCGTTAATTGCATCGAAGGCCGGGCCACCGAGGTGTGGGCTGAGTTCGACGGTTGCGTTCGCTTCACCATCAGCCATCGCCTTGAAAATATCCGGCACGGCATCAACGGAGATGGTCAGAATGTCCTTGCCGGGCTTCAAACCAGCGTCCTTGATGGCCTGTACTGCGCCCAGAACCATGTCGTCGTTGTGCGCCCAAACTGCACAGATTCCCTTGCCACCATTTTCGGCCTTGAGGAAGGCTTCCATGACCGTCTTGCCGCCGGTGCGGGTGAAGTCGCCAGACTGGGAACGAATGATCTTCATGCCGGGGAACAGCGCGAGAACGTCATTAAAACCCTTCTGACGGTCAATCGCGGCGCTGGAGCCAACTGTACCCTGCAATTCGACAATCGTGCAAATGCCATTGGTGCGTTGTGCCAGCCATGACGCCGCCAGGCGGCCTTCGTGTACGAAGTCGGAAGAAACTTTGGTCAGATACAGCTTCTCGTCTGCCTTCACACCACGATCCACGAGGACAACCGGAATCTTGGCATCCTGTGCTTCTTTCAATACATCGTCCCAGCCTGTCTCGACGACGGGCGCGAGGAGGATGGCGTCAACGCCTTGTGCGATGAACGAACGCACGGCCTTGATCTGATTTTCCTGCTTTTGTTGTGCATCGGAGAACAACAGGTTGATGCCACGCTTGGTCGCTTCAGCCTTGATCGAGGCGGTTTCGGAGGAGCGCCAGCCGCTTTCCGAACCAATCTGGGAGAAGCCAATGGTGAGTGCTTTCTGCGCGCGGACAGGCTGTGTAACAACTGCCGCATACAGGGAGAGCGCTATGGCACAAATAAGAAAACCGACCTTGAGGAATTTCATTTTCATTCTCCAAACATTTTTTCAAAGGGTCGTATTGACCTTACGTGTTAGTATAGAAAGGGAGGCCGATTCTCTTTTCATCCATATGGATGATTTTCTTTTCAACGTTTTGATGAATGACCGGATTGAGGTGTGCGGTAAAATTTCCACACAAGAGGGATCGAGGCAGCTTATGTTTCCATTGCCCATGCAAAGGCTGCACAACAAATTAATTTTTGCGTTTGTCTTTGTACTGCTGATCCCTACCGGGGTAATCAGTTTCTATAACATCAAAACCACGTCCAGCACACTTATTCAGAAGATTGGGACAGAAGAACTCGGCACGCTTGTTGCCGAAGCGCACAACATCGAGCGCCGCCTGATCGATATTAAGGAAGACCTCGTTTTTCTGAGTCAAGCCCCGCCCACCCGCCACTATGCCGCGCTGCTCGTCAATGGCTCCGATAACGTTAATACTGTGGAAAATGCAGCCACTCACGATGCACAGATTGCGCTATTCAAAACATTTCTGGCACGCTCTACCAACCAATATAAAGATATTCGGATTATCGATCTCGGCGGGCAGGAACTGCTTCGGGTAGACGGCTCTGGTCAACTCCTGAATGCCGAAAACAGCGGTGAAAATCAGGCCGGGCAAGCCTATTTCAATCAGGCAGTAGGGCTGGCTTCCAATCAGGTCTATATCTCCTATTTTGATCTCAGCCGCACCAACGGGCGTTTCGATGACCCTTATATTCCGGTATTGTATTATGCTGTGCCGTTACAGGTAGACAGCAATACGGTTGGGGTACTTGTCGCCAAAATTATCCTGAATCCAATTTTCAACGACCTGATTTCACACAGCAGCACACCGATTTTTCTGGTGAACGAGAGTGACGGGAGTTATCTACTCAATCCCGATAAAGGCAAACTCTACGGGAAGCTGCTCAGTACCGGGATCACCTTCGATAAAGAGCGCGTCCGACGCGATGTGATCGCCATGTTCGGGAAAGATCAGGGGATCGTTTCCGAGTCCACCGATTACCCGGATACATTGCAAGCCTTCGTACACGTCAAACCCGAAAACCAGATCGGGGTACGCTGGTTGCTGATCCGCAACATCCCGCTGAGTGCCATTCTGAGCGAGGTCAACAGCACCCAACTGGTCGCGCTTTCGCTTTCCGCGATTGCGCTGTTGGTTGCGGTAGTGATCGCGCTCCTGTTTACCCGTAGCATCGTCCGGCCTATTTTCAAACTTTCGGCGGTTGTCGATAGCGTCCGACAGGGAAACTGGAATGTCAGCGTTCCGAACACTGGCGGCAAAGACGAGATTGGGCATCTGGCAGATGCGTTCGATGCGATGTTGCGTGAATTGCGCTCCGTCTATGGCAGCCTTGAAGCGCGAGTCGCAGCGCGTACTGCGGAACTGGAAGCGATCAATCTCAAACTAAGCGAAGCACAACGCATCACCGAAGAGGCCAGCCGCGCCAAGTCGCTGTTTCTCTCTAACATGAGCCACGAACTGCGAACCCCCCTGAACGTCATCATCGGCTACGCACATTCGATGCTCGCCATGCCGCAGATGTTCAGTAACACGGCAATCCCGGAAGTGCATCGCCCCTATCTGAAATTGATCGAAGATAACGGGCATTACCTGATTGGGCTGATTAATGACATCCTCGACCTGAGCAAGATCGAAGCCAGCAAACTTGAATTGCTGTGTTCCACTGTCGAACTGCCGGAGATTTTCCGGGGTGTGCTGGCAACGGCGACAGGATTGCTAAAGGATAAACCGGTGCAGATTCGCCCGGATTATCCCGAAGATTTACCGCTGGTGTGGGCGGATGCGATCCGCGTGCGACAGATTATTTTGAATTTGTTCTCGAATGCGATCAAGTTCACAGCGACGGGGAGTATCACGCTGCACGCCGAAGTCACGGGCGAATGGGTATCTATTTCCGTCATTGATACAGGTATCGGGATTCCCGAAGCGGCACGCCCGACCATTTTCCAGCGCTTCGGAAGGGTCAGCCCCGCGAACCGCGAAATGGAAGGGACTGGCCTGGGGCTGGAAATCAGCAAGCACCTGAGCGAGATGCACGGCGGCGATCTCACCTTCGATAGCAAAGAGGGCAAAGGCAGCCGATTCACCTTTACCCTGCCTATCGCTACGCCTGAGCAGATCGAAAGTGCCGATACACACCAGACGATTAGCGATGCGTTCACCATCTTCGAGAAAACAGCGCTCGATCCCGAAGACATTTATTCAATATTGCTGGTCGAAGATGAAGTCAGTATGCGCGAATTACTGCGGCGCGCGCTGGAATCATCCGGGTATATCGTCACCGATACGCATGACGGGGCGCGGGTGATGGAGCTGGCGCTTGGCTTGCTCCCGAATCTGATCATTCTGGACGTGAATTTGCCCCACGTCAGCGGATGGAGTCTGCTGCAACAAGTAAAAAGTGATCCGGCGACGGCAGCCATTCCGGTTGTCGTTTGCACTGCATCCCCGGAACGTGAGCGCGCGATGCAGCTTGGCGCGGCGGCATTCATCGCCAAACCCGCGACACCGGAACAGGTATTAGAAGTTGTCAGGGTGACGCTTCGCATCCCCGAAACGCTGGTCAATACATTCGGAGACAGCACCGAATAATTTATTTTTGGAGAAATTTTTCATGTCTTACATCATGCTGGTCGAGGATAATAAAGATAATGCGGATATGATTGTACATATCCTGACCACCGCAAATTACGAAGTCCGGCATTTTACGCGCGGTCTGGAGGCGGCGCAGGAAGCACGACGCAATAAGCCGATGCTGATTCTGATGGATTTCAACCTGCCTGATATTGACGGGCGAACGCTGGCACTCTTGCTCAAGAAACAACTCGGTGGCGTTAACTCCCCGCCGATTGTTGCGTGTACCGCGCGCGTCGGGCGACACGAGGCACGGCTAGCCGAGCGTTTCGGCTGTGATGCTTTTCTTGGCAAGCCGTTTTCGGCAGAGGATTTACTGGCACTCACGCAGAAAATTCTGCCGGAGATGCCCGAAAAATAATTATTGTTTTTGAGGTAAAAATGGATCGAAGGACATTTTTAGCGCAAATGCTGGCAGCGACTGCCGCAGTCCCGGCATTTGCCAACCTGCTCACAGAGCAGCCTGCGAAGAAGCCGTTGCGCGCTGCTATGATGAACGATGGTCTTGTGGTCAGTTGGGGCGCACAGGGGAAGCAGGCAGCAGAGCAATTCGGAAAATGGCTCGGTGTCGAGATTGTCTGGTTCGATGGCAAACTGGACTTGAATATCCAGCGGGCAAACATGGACGAGATCGCCCAGCAGGATTGGGATTTTGTAGCGATCCAGCCTGGTAGCATCGGGACGCTGGTCAAACCGATCCAGACCCTCGCCAAACGCGGCGTCCCGGTGATTGATATGGATACCCTGATTGCGCCGCTGCCACTCTTGGAACAACTTGGCATTCTGGCATTCATCACGCCCGATAATGTCGCAATGGCGGAAAGCGTTGTACAGGTGCTGGTCGATAAAATGGGCGGGCGCGGCAAGATTGCGCACACCTGGGGCAGGCAGGGTCACACAGGCGCACAGGGGCGGGCGCAGGGCTTCTATAACATTATCCAGCGCTACCCCAATATTGAAGTCGTGGATGAACAACCGGGCGATTGGGATGTGAACCGCACCACCGATATATGGGAAGTCCTGATCAACCGTCACCCGGATTTGAAAGCGGGCTTTCTGCATAATGACGATATGGCGCTGGCGGCGCGGAAAGTCGTGGAAAAAGCCGGATTACAAAATCAGGTCTTTCTCGGCGGTGTGGACGCGATGATTCCAGCAATCGAATCGGTGAAAGAAGGGCGTCTGGCAGCGACAGCCCGCAACTCTTCGCCACGCATTCACGGCTGGGCAGTGCTGGCGGGATACTACGCTGCAACGATGGGCATGGAGGCGGCGCGGCGTGATATTCCGAGCATGATCCTTGCCGATGGTCCACTCATCACACTCAATATCAGCAATGATCCAAAACTCGCAAATGAACCCTGGAAAATACGTGGCTATGGTCGAAATACCCTTGATTCCCAAATCTGGGCGCAGCAGCAACTCGTTTTTTAGCCGGGCGCGAGTGCAATTTCAGCAACCCGGATTGCATATCCTTTTGCCTGCGCTGATTGCGCTGGGGATTGTTTGTCTCTTTACGTGGCGGCAGTCGGAACTCTGGCGAACAGCGGATCGCGCCAGTCGTGACATGCAAACGATCAATGCGCTTGCCCAGCAAAGCTATAAGGTGCGCGTACAAATCGATCAATTCCTGATCAGCGCACAACGCGAGGATTTCACCGCTGCCACGAAAGGGTTGACTGGATTCGTCCAAAAGGTGCGAGATCACACGCTGGTTTCCGACGAGCCAGGCTATTATGATTTCCAGACGCTGGAGATCACAGCACAAACGGCTCTGAATACGATTCGCAGCCTGGAAACGCTGGCACAGGCGGGATCACTCGCAGGGTCTGCACAACTCCAGCTTCGGCAGAATGTGCAGCAAACCGCGCAACAGCTTGTTGATCATGCTGAGTCCCTTTCGCTGGAAGCAACCTCGACATTTCAGGCAACTTTGCAACGGGTTCAAAGCGAAAACAGTCAGCTTCAACTGGCGCTTTTCATTGCTACTATTCTGCTCATCCTGATCGGCGTGGTCGGCTATCTCCATCTGACTCATACTACCAACGGCAGACTAGAGGAAATCACGCAGGCGATCCAGGCTATCACAGAGGGGAACTACAACAAGCAGTCGCTTACAACTCGCCGGGACAGCATCGGCAAACTGGCAGCGGCATTCAACAACATGGCCGCCAACCTGCAAACCGCTTTGCAAACCGAATCTGCCGCGAATGAGCAGAATCGGCGGCAAATCATCAAACTGGCACAGCAGGAACGAATGACCGCCATTCTGGAAGAGCGCCAACGCATCGCCCGCGAACTGCACGACAGCGTAAAGCAGCAGCTATTCAGCATCACGCTGGCAACGGGCGCAGCAATCAACCTGATCGACCATGATGCCAATCTAGCGCGAACCTATCTGACGCACGTGCAGCAAATGGGAACTTCGGCGCAATCGGAGATGACCACGCTTTTACAGGAAATGGCTCCGGTTCCGCTGCATGACCAGCATCTTGAGGATGCCCTGTATCAATATCTCGCGCCGCTGTGTGAGTTACATAATCTGAAACTGTTGTGGCGGGTAGAGGGTACAAATACCCTTACCATCGCTCAGGAACACGCGCTGTTTCGCATTGTTCAGGAAGCAACCGCGAACGTCATTCGTCATAGCAAGGCTATCGTATTGCGGATTTCACTACGATTCGGGTTGCAAACGTCGCTGGTGATCGAAGATGATGGACACGGTTTCGACCCGGAAACAATCCCGCGCACCTCTACCGGGTTGGCAACAATGCGCCTCCGTGTCAGGCAAGTCGGCGGACGATTGACTTTGAATAGTATAATAGGGCAAGGTACAAAGCTGGAAATAATTCTGGATTTACGACGCAAGCTATAGATTTAATTTAAGGATTTTATGATGTCCGATATTCGCGTAATGATTGTTGACGATCATGGGATGGTTCGTTTTGGGTTGCGTGGCTATATCGAAACAGTAGCGTGCCTGAAAGTTGTAGCAGAGGCATCGACAGGGGAAGAGGCGCTGGCAACCCTCGAAAATATGCCTGTTGACGTAGTGCTGATGGATTTGGTTTTGCCCGGTATGTCTGGCGCGGAAGCGACCCATCAAATCACGAAGTTATATCCACAGGTGCGGGTGATCATCCTGACCAGTTTTCTGGATGAAGCGCATGTCCTTCCAGCGATTCGTGCGGGAGCAACGGGCTATCTGCTGAAGGATATTGCGCCGGATGATCTCGCCAAAGCGATCATTGCCACTGCGAAGGGACAATCGATCCTGCATCCGCAGGTGATGGCGCAACTGGCGACCAATCTGGTGAAGCCCAACCAGGCTGCCGAAGATTTGATCGCTTCCCTCAGTGACCGTGAGCGTGACGTATTGCGTTTGCTGACGCTTGGTTTGCAAAATCAGGAAATTGCAACGGAGCTATCTGTCAGCGAAAATACGGTTCGGACACACATCAGCAATATCCTGACCAAACTGGATGTGCGAGATCGGACACAGGCGGCGCTTTTCGGTGTGCGCTATTTCTCGCGCATGACGGTATAAATATGTTAGAGACTGTCTGAGAACCTCACTAGACCCCACCCTGAATCCCTCCCCGCTGGCGAGGAGGGACTTCCAGACTGTCGTGCATTACTCCCTTTCCCTGCTGGCGGGGAAAGGGTGGGGGATAGGGGTCATTCCTTTTCAGACAGTCTCTTATGTCAGAAATCCAAAAAACCGGATTTGACAACCGGAGTTTTTGCGTTACTCTTGATCCGAAACGTTTTGGAAAGTCTGTTTTCTTTTTAAATTTATGCAGATCAAGCTAAAAGATGTAGCACGCGCTACGGGTTATTCAATCACCACTGTCTCTCGCGCACTCGCTGGTTACAGCGACGTGGCGGAACAGACGCGCGACCACATCCTCGCCAAAGCGCAGGAGATGGGCTATCAACCCAACCTGCTGGCGCGTCAATTACGCAGCCAGTCCTCTCAAACGCTTGGCTTGATTGTGCCCGCCGATGATCGTAGTTTTTCCGGCGATTTCTTCAGCCAGTTGATGCTTGGCATCAGTGCGGGCGCGACTGAACATCAATACGATTTGCTGATAAGCGGTCATCATTCCGAGGCCGAGGAAATGAATCTCTATAAGCGTATTGTTGGCGGCAATCGCGTCGATGGCATGATCCTCGCGCGTACCCGTCGCCATGATCCTCGCATCGCATGGCTGAAATCAGTCGGGCATCCGTTTGTTGTTTCCGGGCGCGGTGACCCGAACGAAAAATCCGATTTTTCCTACATAGATGTAGACAGTCGCGCCGGGATGTGTTCCATCGTGCAATATCTGATCGAAATGGGACATATGCGCATTGGCCTGCTGCTGCCCCCGGCAGAGATGGCATTCACGGGCTATCGTCTGGCAGGCTATCAGGATGCGCTCAGAAGCGCACAGATTCCGTATCGCGCGGAATATGTCCGACACAGCGATCTGACGCGCGCAGGTGGGAAAAATGCAGTACACGATTTGTTGCGCGAACACCCGGAAATCAGCGCGATTGCAGCTTGCAATGATTTGATGGCGCTTGGCGCGATGAACGCTGTTGAAGCGCTCGGCAGGGAAGTCGGCAAGGATATTTCGATCACGGGGTTCGATGACATCCCGATTGCGGAACATGCCCAGCCACCGCTGACAACCATCCATCAGCCGATTTATGACATTGGTCGCCAACTTGCAGATATGCTCATTCAGCATATCGAAACCGGATTACCCGAACAGCACCTGATCCTCCCGGTGGAATTGATCAGGCGTGCTTCGGTTGGAAAATATCGTTCCTAAAGGAGGTGAGGCTGCACATTTTTTTATTTGGCAGTTTTCCGAAACGATTTGGATAATCAGATCAGTTTGTTTAAAGAGGAAAAAATGAACAAGGCTTTTCGCATTTTTACGCTCGTGCTGCTTGCCCTTCTGGTGACGAATACTGTTCAGGCACAAACCAAAGGGGTCACCTTTTTTTCGACACAGTTCAATGTGGTGGAAGAAACCGCCAAAGCCAAAGAGATTTTTAAAGGCTTCAAGAGTGGCGGCGATGTAACCTTTGTCCCGTCCGAAGAAGGCCCGCTGATTGACACACTCAAGGCTGAGGGCAAGGCAGGCAAAGGGATCAACGATGTCATTGGCGCGCTGCATGGCACATTCCCCAGCCTGCTTGCCGATGATCTCCTGCTCAACCAGGCCGATTTGCTTGCTGAAATCGACAAAGCAACACCAATTACTCCCTCACTTGTTGCACTCGGCAAACTCGGTACGAAGGACACGCAGTATTATGTTCCCTGGATGCAGGCAACCTATACAATGGCTGCCAGCAAAGATGCACTGCAATATCTGCCGACAGGCGCGGACATCAATGCGCTGACATGGAAGCAGGTGGCAGAATGGGCGAAGAATATCAAGGACAAAACAGGCAAGGTCGGGCTGGCATTCCCGGTCAAGGGGCTGTTCAACCGTTTCCTGCAAGGCTATCTATTCCCATCGTTCACAGGCGGCATGGTCACGCAGTTCAAGAGCGCTGAAGCCGCCGAAATGATGAAGTTTGTTCGGGATGAACTGTGGCCGTATGTGAACACCGAATCGATCAACTATGATTCAATGGGCGCGCGTTTGCTCTCCGGCGAAGTGATGCTGACATGGGATCACGTTGCCCGTTTGAAGCCCGCCTTTGACGCTTCACCAGATAAGTTTGTGGCGTTTCCTTCTCCCGCCGGGCCAAAGGGACGCGGCTATATGCCCGTGATCGCCGGGCTTGGCATTCCCGCTACAACGCCGAATCCCGAAGGTGCGAAGGCGTTTATCAAGTTCCTATTGCAGCCGGATACACAGAGCCAGATCATGAGCCAGCTTGGGTTCTATCCAGTGGTTGGCGGCGTGGATACGTCCAAACTTCCCGCAGGTGTGGCAATACAGTATGCGGCAGTGCAGAAACAGGAACAATCCAAAGACGCGATTGTATCCCTGCTGCCGATTGGACTCGGATCGCGCGGCGGTGAAATCAACCAGATTTATCGGAATGTGTTCACGCGCGTCGTAGACGGTAAACAGGATATTGATACCGTTTTGAAGGAAGAAGCAGCATCATTGCAAAAACTGCTCACGGAGACAGGCGCACCGTGCTGGCTGCCCGATCCAGTGAGTACAGGCGCGTGCCAGATTAAATAGGCTGTCTCCTATAGTCCCGGCGTTGAAACGCCGGGCTATGATCAATATAAAGTCGCGGTTCGATGTGCGTTGCATTGATCTATGAACAGTTCCAGTGGTGATAGATCAAGCACAGTCTGTATCCCTCACAGTTGTTTTAATCGTTTATAGCCCGGTGCTTCAGCGCCGGGACTATCCAGAAAAATATACGTAAAGTTACAGCGGGCAGGAGTCGCAAGCGTGACCCAATCCATCCAAAAACGCCGCCGCATTGCAGCAACCCCTTATTTTTTATTATTACCTTCTCTGCTCTATCTGGTACTCTTTTTTGGCTACCCGATGGCACAGGCATTTCAGCTTGCCTTCTATAAAAATGTCGATTATTTAAACCTGCGCGCGGAATCCAGCCCAAACGCGGCGGCTACGGGTTCGCTTGCCATGCAAACCAACGTCACCGTGCTGGAACGCAAGAGCGCCGAGGAAACGCTCCCCAATGGCGTGAAGCGTCCGGTTTACTGGTTCCGTGTGGAAGCCGCTGATCCTTCCGGTCAGATGGTGCGGGGTTGGGTCAATCAGCGCAATATTTTTATCGAATCTCGCACGGAATCAACGACGGCGCGCGTCACCACAGGAGAACCGACGCGCGTTTTTACCTTCGACTTCATTCAGCGCATGTTTAATGATTTCCGGTTTGGCGAGGCGTTATTTACCACGCTTGGATTGATCATAATTATTTTGCCGCTGCAATTTGCTCTGGCGCTGATCATGGCGCTCGTTCTGCAAAGCCAGATTCGCGGCAGCCAGTTTTTTTTATATATTTACGCGATCCCAATTGGAATCTCCGATCTCGCGGCGGGGATTGTCTGGTATTCGATATTCACACAACGCGGCTTTCTGAATTCAGCGCTCACGACGACAGGATTATTGCAACAGCCATATATCTTCCTTCAACCCGCCAACCGAGGCTGGATGATCGCCGCGATTGTCCTGGCGGAAGTCTGGCGGGCTACCGCTATCGTCATGGTGATTGTCGTCGCTGGTTTGCAGGCCGTCCCGCGTGATTATCTGGAAGCAGGCGAGGTCTTTGGCGCCTCATTCTGGCAGCGGTTGCGCTATATCATCCTGCCGCTGTTGCGTCCGAGTCTGCAAGTGGCGTTGATCCTCCGCACCATTCTGGCGTTTCAGGTTTTCGCCGTGATAGTGGCATTAACCGGGGGTGATGTGCTAACAGTTTTAGGGAATGAAACCTATCGCTGGTACGACCCGGCGCGATTCAATAATCCGAATATGGCGGCGGTCTATGCCGGATTCGTGATGGTTGTTTCACTTGGGATTTCGCTGGTGTATCTACGCGCAGTCCGTACCCAAGAGGAGGCCGCAAAAGCGATATGAACATCCAACAACGCCGAGACAAACGCCGCTATGCGCTTCGACGCGGTGGCATCTATGTGATTGCCATCATCCTTGCGATATGGGTACTGCTCCCCATTTGGCTGATTTTCACGCTGGCACTCAGTACGCCGCAAAACGTGATTGCCTATCCGAAGCCGTTCATCCCGAACCCGATCAGCACGGAGACAATTGGCTTTTTCCTGAGTACGGAAGGGGTGGCGCGTTCGGCCCTGAACAGTGTGATTGTGGCGGTGATTACGCTGCTGCTCTCTACGGTTATCGCGCTCCCGGCAGGTTATGCCATTTCCCGTTATCTCTTCAAAGGGCGCGATATAATCCGGCTCGGTATTCTCTCAGTGCGCGCCTTCCCGATAGTGGTACTGGCTGTCCCGATGGCGACAATTTTTATCCAACTGGGGATTTTCGACAGTCCATACAGCCTTGCGCTGATGCACGTTGCCCTGACCCTGCCGACAACCATTCTGGTAATTTCCAGCATCTTTGCCAGCGTTCCCTATGAACTCGAAGAAGCGGGACAGGTGTTTGGCTGTACGCCGACACAGGCCTTCTGGCGAATTGTGTTTCCGCTGTCATTGCCAGGGATCGCGGCGTCGGCGCTGTTGACCTTCGTCCTCTCGTGGAATGAGGTGTTTGCGTCGGTCATGCTTACGCTCACCAATCGGACGCTACCCGCCGCGATCCTCTATACCCTCGATAAATCCAGCGATTCGTTTAAATTTGCAGGGGCGTTTTTTATGCTGCTGCCTGCGGTGATCTTTATATTTTTTGTCCGACGCTATCTGTTCAATATGTGGGGGCAGGTGAGCAAATGACTCATATTGTGATTGAGAATGCGGTCAAACGCTTCGGAAAATTCACCGCGCTGGATAACGTCAGCCTGACGATCAAAGAGCGTGAATTTGTAGTGCTTCTTGGCCCAAGCGGTTGCGGCAAAACAACATTGCTACGTGCCATCGCCGGACTTGGCATGGTGGATTCGGGATCGGTCAAAATCGGGGGGAAGGATGTTACTTACCTGCCGCCACGCGAACGGAATATCTCGATGGTGTTCCAAAACTATGCCATTTTCCCGCACATGAAAGTCTACGATAATATTGCGTTTGGCCTGACGATGCGTAAAGCGCCGAAAGCGATTATCAAAGACCGTGTTTTGGAATCCGCACGCCTGCTCCACATCGAGGAGATGCTGGATCGTTATCCCAGCCAGATGAGCGGTGGGCAGCGGCAGCGTATCGCGGTAGCCCGCGCGATTGCCGTAGAGTCGAACGTCCTGCTGATGGACGAACCGCTGAGTAACCTTGACGCTCTGCTCCGGCTGGAGATGCGTGCCGAGTTGAAATCGCTGCTGGCGCGGCTGAACGTCACCACGATTTATGTCACGCATGATCAAATCGAAGCGCTCAGTATGGGGGATCGGATCGCCGTGATGCAAAGCGGGCATATCCTGCAATATGATGCGCCAACACAGGTCTATGATTATCCAAGTACGCGCTTTGTCGGCGGCTTTATCGGTAACCCGCCGATGAATTTCATCAATGGGCAGGTAACGCGCGACGGCGATACACTCAAAGTGAAAGTTGGCGATTTTCCGCTGACACCGCCGGAACACTATCGCGCAATACTAAGCGCCTATGAAGGCAAACCAATCCTGGTTGGCATCCGCGCGGAGAACATGGAAGCATTGCCGCAATCCACGCCGGATGGTCTGCCCGTCGAAGTAACAGTCGTGGAGCCGCTTGGTTCGCAAAATCTGCTGACCATCTTCCTGAATGGAGATGTGTTGAAAGTGTCCACCCATCCCGATTTTCAGGTGAAAGTGGGGTCGCCACTCTGGTTACGTTTCCCCGTGCATAAAATCCGCCTGCTCGACCCGGAAACGATGCAGGCTCTCGTCCCGCAACAGGAGCAAATCCCAGTATGACAATACTTGATGCAAACCACCCTCGGAAGAAACCGCTGGACTTTGGATATTATGGCGTCACGGGCAGCGTTGATTATCGCAACGGCGGCCTGATCGCGCTGAACAGCTATCACCCCGAACATGGCTATGTAACGCTCACGAGTGCGGAACCGTTCCCGGATGATCAGCGCTATGATGCGGCGGCGGTGCGGCGTTATCGCGCGAGTCTGGCAACACTGCCGGGGTTTGGCTATCAGGTGGATCAGCCTGTGGTGAATGCAACCTATGAACTGCTGGAAGATGCAATTCCGCGTATTCGCTTTGAATATGAAAACGGGAGCGCGGAATACACTTTTTTGACGGGTCTTGATGGCTGTGTACGACAGATCATGAAGTTCGAGGGTGTGACCGCACGTTGGAACGGTAGTTTGTGCCTGATGCGCTCCGCATATACGCAGTTAACCGAAGGGGGGGTGATTCCCGCACTACCCGTACAGATGAAAATTACATTCAATGACGGGGATTTAACGATGTACAGCCCATCTTTAAAATGGGCAGTTGCGATTTCCGGTTTTCCCGCTCTTCCTGACGAAGAGAGTTGGACACTGGAATCGAACGGGTTAACGGAACTCTCCTTGCCAGATGTGACCGGAACGATCACGCTTGTGTATTACTTCGATGAAAATGCGGAAAAGGCGGCCAGTCTCGCCAGTGCCAGAGTTGATCTGGATACCGACCAATTATTGGGCGAGATGTTGCAGCGTTACCAACGCTATTTTGAGAATTTACCCGCTGATCCGTTACTGCGGCGCGGTCTGGTTTATTCGATGTTAATGGTTGTGCCAACAAACAAACACAACTCCTCAGCTATTCTCACCGATCATATGCTGTTGCCGCTCTCGTGGAACCGCGATGCTTATTATGTAGCAAGGGCGCTATTTGTCACCGGGCAGGATTCGGCAGTGTACGATCACCTGTGTTGGATGTTTTATCAGGCAGAGCGAATTAATGGATTCTGGGGACGCTGCTATCTTGCCAACGGTTTTTTAAAAGACAGTGCCTTTCAGTTGGATCAGCAACTGTATCCATTTTTGGAATTGTGGGATTATTATCTGAGAAGTCGTGATAACCAATTTCTGGAATTTATTGTAATAAATCATTTCCTGCCTTTGTGGGATGCCCTTTGTCAGCGTAAACATCCTACTAAATTTTTGCTGCCCACCGATGAAACACCAGGCGACGATCCAATCAATTTCTCCTATCATCTTTCCAGCCATCTTCTGCTTGAGCTTGTTCTCAGTATATATTCTTATGCAATGACCGGTTTTCTTTTTTCTGAGTCAGATAACTGGGAGAAATATCGTGATACCTGGAATGGACGTATCGAAGCTTTGGAAAATGATCTTATAGCCCTTCGGCAATCCATTCAGGAAAATTTCATTGTAGAACATAATGGGGAGCGGATTTACGCCTATGCCACCGACGGCGCAGGCAATCATCACCTGTATCACGATGCGAATGATTTGCCGTTTGTGCTTGCGCCGTTGTGGGGCGTGTTACGCCATGATGATCCAGTCTGGCAGGCAACCATCAGGTTTGCCTTCTCCGAAGCAAATAAAGGTGGAAACTATGGCGGGCATCTCGGCTCGGTACATACACCAGCACCCTGGCCTTTGGGCGATTTACAGGAATGGTTGATCGCCCAAATTCAGGGGGACTATCTGCGTATCGAACGGGCAAGCACGCAACTCAAACAGATTGCGCAGTGGGATGGCGCACTACCGGAAGCCTATAATCTGGAAGATGGCTCAGTCGCGTCGCGTCACTGGTTCGCGTGGCCGGGGGCTGTCTATGCACTGAACCGGATGGGTGGCTGGTTTAGCTCAAGATATCCAATGACTTTACTTGAAACAATTTACGGCGCTGATAAAGGACACGATATTCTTCCCCAATTTATGGCACACCTTCAGGCAAACAAGTCTGAGTCACATCGTCAGCCCGACTATTTTTCCGAAAAGACCGTCACGTTAATCACCTATGGCGACAGCATTATCACACCCGATGAATCTTCTCTCAAAACATTACATCGTTTTCTGAACAAGTATGTCAAAGGCGTGATCGATACCATCCATATTTTGCCATTCTATCCCTATTCATCAGACGATGGTTTTTCGGTGATTGATTACTATGCAGTCAACCCGGATTTGGGCGATTGGTCGGATATTGCCGCGCTAAAGGAAGATTTTCGGCTGATGTTCGATGCGGTAATCAACCATATGTCCGCAGAAAGTGAGTGGTTTCGGCGCTACCTCGCCCATGACCCGGAATATGAAGGGCTGTTTTTCACCGAGTCTCCCGAAACCGATTTGAGCAGTGTCACACGCCCCCGTACATCACCGCTGCTCACGCCGTTTACTGATGTGAATGGAGATACTCAGCACCTCTGGACAACATTTAGCGCCGACCAGATCGATCTGGATTACCGTAATCCGCAGACGTTACTCCGTATTCTCGATGTGTTGCTGTTTTATGTGAATCAGGGCGCGTCGGTGATTCGACTGGACGCGATTGCCTATATGTGGAAACAGGCTGGAACGACTTCGATCCATCTACCGGAGACCCATGCAATCATTCAATTCCTGCAAAATATGCTGCGCGGCACTATCTTGATCACTGAAACGAACGTCCCGCACGCCGAAAATATCTCTTATTTCGGCAAGGGATATGGCGAGGAAGCGAACCTCGTTTACAACTTCACGCTGCCGCCACTTCTTCTGCATACCATCTATCAGGGTAATGCGACAAAACTATCCGATTGGATCAACTCGCTCGAAGTTCCACAAGGCGATATGGCATTTTTCAATTTCACGGCTTCGCATGACGGGATCGGCGTTCGCCCGGTGGAAGGCATCCTCACACGCGAAGAACTGGATGCACTGATCGCGGGTGTCGAGACGCGGAACGGGCGCGTTTCCTGGAAGAACAATCCTGATGGTTCGCGCAGTCCCTATGAACTCAATATCACCTATGTCGATGCCGTGTCCGCGCCGGGACAACCCGAAGAGGTAAATATTCGACGGTTTTTGCTCTCACAGGGCGTACTGCTGGCGCTGGCAGGTGTACCAGCGATTTATATTCACAGCCTTCTGGGATCGCATAATGACCTCGAAGGGATGGCGCGCACAGGGCATAACCGCAGTATCAACCGTGCTAAACTCAATCTGGAAACATTGGAGGCGGAACTGGCGCAGCCCGATTCGTTCCGTGCGCACATCTTCAACGAATTGAAAAAGCTAATCACGATACGTACTGCACATGAGGCGTTCAGCCCGCGCACTCCTCAGAATGCGTATACCCTGAACGATGGGCATGTTCTGGCATTGCAGCGTAGTGTATCTGATGACGCTGAAAATTCGATATTGGCAGTGTTCAATTTCAGCGGCGATACCCAAATAATTCCTGAAATAAGTGGGCGATTTGATCTGCTCACTGATAGCATCGCAGATGAAAGCCTGCCGCCGTTTGGGATGCGGTGGCTGCGCGCAGAATAGGAATTGAAGCATGGAATCTCTACACAATCGAATCGACCTGATCAATGTGCCGTTCACCGAACGCGGTTCGCGCCTGATTCTGGGGCGCAAAGGGGATCGCCTGTATATCCGCATGACGGAGCGCTGGGAAAAATATGGCGGGAGCCTTTCCTCATTCCGGCTGCATCCCCCGTTCATTCAAAATCTGGCGTTTACCAATGCAAGCGGTTCGCTGTTGCTGCTGGAAACGGATACCTATCCCTATGTCGCACGGATGAAATCGCCCATCGGGTCATTCGATTGGGCATTCACCGATGCTGAAACAATGCTGATTCGACTACCAGCAGGCCAGTTCGGGATCGAGTTTGATGCAGAGGTCAAGCGTGGCGCGACAGATCGGCGTGGCGGGATTATGCGCGGCATCCGCAATCTCATCTATACGACTAATGCCAAAATCCTGCAAAATGAAATTGCCTCGATTAATGAAGAACGTTTTCGCGTTCGTCTGATGCTCGACTCTAAAGACGGAAATGTGCTACTGCTCAACATCACGCCGCGCCTGCTGCACCCCACCGGCAGTTTCCGCAACATCCCCGCGCCAGATCAGGTCATCGAGTCTGCGCGCATCCGCTGGGAACAATGGTTTTCGGCCATACCGCCCGTCTCCGAACCGTACAGAGATCAATATATGTATGCGTGGTGGGTGATGGGGCAGGGCTTGCTCAACCAACGCTTCTATTTTACCCGTGAAGCGCTCGTCCCATCTAAAATGCACTATATCGGCGTGTGGCTCTGGGATCAATCGTTCCACGCACTGGCCTATCGACACATCAACGCGAAACTGGCGGAAGATCAATTGCGGATCATGCTCGATCACCAGCAGGAAAACGGGATGCTCCCCGACGCTATCCACGACGAAGGCGCAGTTATCCAGATTACGCGCCCGATTGAAGGCACAGTGACCAAGCCGCCAATCATGGCATGGTCAGCGCTGAAACTCTATGAAACATCTGGCAATGTGGATTTTCTGGATGAAATCTATGAACCGCTGACACGCTGGCATAACTGGTGGCTGCGCGAAAATATGAATGAGTGTGGTCTCTGTGAATACAAGCACCCGTTTTCGTCTGGTCTGGATGACAGTCCGCTGTGGGATGCCGGAATGCCTGTGGTTGCCCCGGATTTAAATACCTATCTCTATACGCAAACGGAGAGTCTGGCGCGTATTGCGGAGTTGATCGGGCTGACGGATGACGCCACAATGTATCGTGAACGCGCCGACGCATGGCTGCAACGCATGATTGATGTGATGTGGAATGAAGAAATCGGGGTTTTCGATTACCTGCATGATGGGAAACGTATCCCGATCCTGACGCCGTTCCATCTCCTGCCACTATGTACCGGGAAACTCCCCGCGCATATCGTGGATCGGCTGGTTGCACATCTGACCAATCCGGCGACGCTCTGGACGGAATGGCCTCTGCCGACGGTAGCCATCAACGAACCAACCTTCAACGCAATGCAGATGTGGCGCGGCCCGATGTGGCCTAACATCAACTATCTGTTTGTCGAAGGGCTGGAAAA
>CAYSOC010000002.1:0-93878 GCA_964432445.1 uncultured Anaerolineaceae bacterium | reverse complement strand
TGGAAAAGAGCGGACATCCCGACGTTGCCGCACAGTTGCGCCGTAAAACACTGCTCATGATGCAGCAGCACCGCGATATTTACGAATATTACAACCCGCTGACGGCAGAACGTCCACCCAAAGCCGCACCGATTTTCGGCTGGAGTTCCGCCGTTTTTATTGATCTGGCGATTCAGGAGAGCCGGAGCGACCCGACCCTTTCCACTTCTTAGGGAATTTAAGAATATGTTAAAACCCAAAGTTATTGTTGATCCGAATTTTCGTCGGATGAGCGAGATTTTTTCCAATACTGACCTTGCCCGCCTGCATGAATTGGTTGATGTAGTATGGGGCAAAGATGAACCGATGCCTACCGATCAGTTTGAGGCAGCGCTACCGGATGCCGTTGCTGTGATTTGTGCCGACTGGCGCTATGGCATGGAAGCGCTGGAACGCGCGCAATCCTTACGCGCGATCCTGACTGTTTCCGGTGGCTTCCCGCGCAAACTCGATTTTGACGTGTGCTTTCAACGTTACATCCGCGTATTGTCTGCTGCACCTGCGTTCTCGCGTTCCGTTGCAGAAATGGCGCTAGGGCTAGCATTGGCATCCAGCCGTAACATTGCCCACTCGGATCGCGGGATGCACAACGGTACGGAACAATGGCTGCATGCGGGCAATCTCGGCGCGTTCATGCTGTTCAATAAACCAGTCGGGTTCATCGGGTTTGGCGGCATCGCACGACAGTTGAAACCACTACTCGCGCCATTTGGCTGCCCGATAACGGTTTATGATCCCTGGTTGAGCGAAGGGTTTTTACGCAGTCAGGGTGTTACACCAACCGATAATCTTGAGTATTTGATCGAAACCTCGCGCGTTATTTTTGTGCTGGCGACATCCAGTTCAGAGAATCAGGCGCTGCTATCGAGGGAACTTTTGGAAAAAATCCGCCCCGATGCGGTGCTGGTACTGGTCAGCCGCGCCTACGTAGTCGATTTCGATGCGCTGACCGAACTCGTCAATGCTGGACGATTCAAGGCCGCGCTGGATGTTTTCCCAACCGAACCGATGCCATTGGATCACCCGATTCGACGCGCGGAACAGGCTGTGCTAACCGCGCATATGGCTGGCCCAACCGAAGAAGGCTTATGGGAAATTGGCGAAATGCTGGTGGATGACCTCGCGGCGATTATTCAGGGGTTGCCACCACAGCGGATGCAAATCGCACAGCCGGAATTAATCGGGCGTTATATGACAAACACCATTAAAAAGGCTTGAACAATGACGATTAAACAATCGCTTTCATGGGATGGCTTTATTCGCGCAGGGCTATCGCCGGAAAAACTGGTACGCACCGCCGCAGAGTTGGGCTATAAAGGGATCGAACTGGTGGAGCCGGAACACTGGAAACTGATCCGCGATCATGGCCTCATCATTGCTTCAATTGCCGGGCATCCATTAGCGCCGGAAGGGTTGAACAGCCCCGAACATTTCGCCGCGATTTCCGCCAAAATTGAAGCTGCGCTCCGATTGGCAGAGCAATGGCATATTCCCAATATTCTGTGCTTCAGCGGCAATCGCTACGGGATCGATCCGAGTACCGCCGCCGACATCACTGCCGATCATTTGCGACAACTCGCTCCCCGATTCGAGGCCGCAGGTGTGACCTTGCTTCTTGAACTCCTGAACAGCAAGGTAGCACATCGGAATTATGAGGCCGATCACAGTGCATGGGGCGTAAAAGTATGTGATCTGGTTAACTCCCCGAATGTAAAGCTGCTCTATGATATTTTCCACATGCAAATCATGGAGGGCGACATTATCAACACAATTCGGAAACATCACCGCCACTTCGCACACTATCATACGGCGGGCAATCCGGGGCGTCACGAGATAGACGAGACACAGGAGTTGAACTATCCGCCGATCATCCGCGCAATTGTCGAAACCGGATATGAAGGGTTTATCGGACATGAGTTTATGCCAAAGGGCGATCCGGTTGCGGCACTCGCACAGGCATATCGGTTGTGTCAGGTATCGCCCTGACTAGATATTTGTTCTGCTGACAAAACAACATTAAGTTGTGGTATAGTAGATAGACTACCTGATTTCTAATGTCTATGGAGTATCTCAAAGATATGACCCAACTCTTATCTTCAGAGGAATTGGAGCCTCTGCCGGCTCGTCCCAAGTCATTGTTATTGTTACCGCTTCTGCGTGCAGTGGCGCGCGTATGTGCATATTTAGATAAGGAACCCTATTATGACGGTCGCTTCAACTCGTGTGATCCAGGTTAATACTGAAATCCCCGGCCCCAAAGCGCAGGCAGTCCTCGCGCGTCGGGAAACTGCGGTAACTCGTGGTTTGGGTCGCTCGACTCCGGTTGTTGCCACGCGCGCGCATGGTGCGCTGGTCGAAGACATAGACGGAAATGTATTTCTCGATTTTGCTGGCGGCATTGGTGTTTTGGCTGTCGGGCATACGCCACAAAGCGTCGTGGACGCGATTAAAACACAGGCTGAACAACTCCTCCATCTCTGCGCGATTGTCGGTACGACAGAATCCTATATCGAACTTTGCGAACTTCTAAATGAAATCGTCCCCGGTAATTTCCGTAAAAAGACGATACTTTCCAATGTGGGCGCGGAAGCTGTCGAAAACGCTGTCCGCTGTGCGCGTGCCTTCACCGGGCGTCCGGCAGTAATCTGCTTCGAGGGCGCATATCATGGGCGCACCCTGCTCACGATGACACTCACCAGTAAATATGATCTATTCAAAAAGGGCTTCGGGCCGTTCGCTTCGGACGTGTACCGTTTCCAATTCCCCTATATGTATCGTCGTCCCCCGCAAATGAGCGAGGAAGAATATACAGATTGGTGCATTGCCAGCTTTGATTATGGCCTGACCGCGCAGGTTGATCCGTCGGCGGTTGCCGCTGTGATCCTCGAACCTGTGATCGGTGAAGGTGGCTTTCTGCCGACCCCGCCGCGTTTCTTCGCACATATTGCGAAGCGTTGCAAGGAAAACGGCATTGTCCTGATTGCCGACGAAGTACAATCCGGCTTCGGGCGTACTGGCAAAATGTTCGCCAGCGAACACTATGCACCCTATGGCGTTGAACCTGATATTGTGGTGACAGCCAAATCCATCGGCGCAGGAATGCCGATCAGCGCGATCACCGGACGCGCCGAAGTGCTGGATGCACCGCATCCTGGCGGCCTCGGTGGAACCTATGGCGGCAACCCGCTGACCTGTGTCGCCGCCATCGAAACAATTAAAATCTTGCGCGAAAATGACCTTCCCGGACGCGCAAATCAACTGGGCGAAATCATCCGCGCCCGTATGGAAGGCTGGCGTGATTCGATTGGTCTGGTAGGCGATGTGCGCGGCCTCGGCTCGATGCTGGCTGTCGAACTCGTGCTGGATCGTCAGACAAAAGCGCCCGCAAAGGACTTGACCCTTGCGACAATTCAGGAAGCCGCCCGTAACGGCCTGATCCTGATCCGTGCCGGATTGTTCAGCAACTGCATCCGCTTGCTGATCCCGCTGACCATCCCCGAAGAGCAATTGCACGAAGGGCTGGATGTTCTCGAACGCGCGCTAAAGACAATAGACGGAAGGAGATAGGCTCGTTGGGAAGGCGAACTGATTTCCTGACGCTGCGTATATATCATGAAAACGCAACGCATAACCGTAGTCAATACTCGTATGGAACACGTCCAGGTGTTGGCGGAAAACCAGCCTTTGGTATTTCCGAATCTCGATTCCGACGAACTGCTCCGTGATGATCACTATCTGAATCATCTGCGGCTGTTCCCGGAAGGACAATTTGTGGCATTGAATGAAGACGGCGTACCCGTCGCTTCGACTTCGACATTCCGCGTGAATTTCGATTTCGCGCGTCCACAGCATTCGTTTCTGGAGATGATCGATCATGGCTGGTTCTCCAATCATGAACCCGACGGTGAATGGCTGTACGGCGCAGATGTCAGCGTTCACCCGGATTATCGTGGATTGGGCATCGGGCGACTGCTCTATGATGCGCGTACCAAACTGTGCGAACGGATCAATCTGCGCGGACAACTTGCGGGTGGTCTGCTACAGGGTTATCACAAGTACGCGCACCGGATGAACGCTCATGCCTACTGCCTGAAGGTGGTACGCGGCGAACTCACCGACCCGACACTCACCATGCAGCTAAAGATGGGCTATCGCTATGTCGGCATCATCGAGGATTACTACAAGAGCGATGAAGACGCACACCGTGTCGCCGCGCTCATTGTGAAAGATAATCATCGGTATATCGACTAATCGGAACTGGTATATGGGGAGGCGGGTAATGCCCTCCCCGCATATCGTTCAACACAGAGAACACTGTTTTCGTATCAGGCGGGTCAAATAACTTCCAGAGATGAGCCGTTTTCGCGTAGCGGGATGAATTGCGGACGTTCATCGGGCGTCTGGTTTGGTTTATGAAGAGCCAGCAGCAACTGTCCGTCAAAATCACGGAACGCCATACAGTGACCGCCATCCCCGGCATACAGCGGCTCCGGCATTTGCTCCCACGAACCCGTAATTTCACCAGAGATTGATCTCGCCATACCAACGGTATAACCACCTGTGCCAAAACCAGACCACAGCATGATCAGACTGCCGTTCGACAGCCGATGCAGCGAAGGCCCATCGGTGACATGACCTTTTCTTCCCTTCGAGTTGATTTCCAGCGACCAGGGCGCTTCGGAAGCCCGGAAGAGCAGGCGGGGCGGTTCTATGGCTGTTTTCAGGTCTTCGCTCAGACGCATGGCGCATATCTGCCCATCCCCGACCTGCACCCATTCGTGACAGAAAACAATCCAGGGCTGATCGTTGGCATCTATGAATAACGTCCCATCCAGACACTCCCAGTCATTGGGCGTAACTGGTCTATCGCTAATCGGCAAAAATGGCTCATGCGGGCTATCGGCGGTCAGGATTTGCGTTCCCCGGCAAACACCTTCGGCCTTGAAACTGGCGAACAGGTAATAGCGTCCACGATAAATGTGTACTTCGGGAGCCCAGAAGTTTCGATCTGCCCAGAAACCTGCCAGGGGGCGAAAGGTCGGAAAAGGGCCTTCCCAGTTTTGCAGGTCGCGGCTGATGTAGTGATCGATACCCGTTGCGGAAGCTGTCCAGGTCTCTGAGCCTCTGGTTCCATAGAGGTAATACTGCTTTTCTGCGATGATCGGCAATACGAACGGATCGCGGATATTGATGTCGGCATTTTTCAACATAGTTTGCTCCTGTGAGAAAAATTTCATTTCCAGCAAAGCTCTGACTTGTAAAAATCTTGTTCCGAAATAGTTTGCGCTGTGCTACAATCAGGCTTGTTGCTCTATTTTTCACGAATATAGCACGAGTTGATTAAACCCTCCGCGTGCGCATGTTTGCCGCCTTGAAACTATGGCGGGAGCGCTGTGCGCGTGTTAGACTTAGTACAGTTTGTCACAAACGGGAGCTGATCTTACAAATGCAGCAAGTCAACGAATGGCTCTTCATCGGCGTGTTCTTTGCGATCTCCTGGGCATTGCCGGCAGCCCCGATCCTGATCGCGGGTGTGCTGGGGCCAAAGCGCGCAAACCGCCTGAAGCGCGAAACTTATGAATGTGGTATCGAAACTGTCGGTGAGGCGTGGGTACAGTTCAAGGTTCAATATTACCTGTATGCCATTGTTTTCCTGATCTTCGATATTGAAGCAGTGTTCCTCTTCCCCTGGGCGGTAGCGTATAACCAGCTTGGGCTATATGCCTTCTTCGAGATGGTGGTCTTTGTCGGGCTGCTCGGCATCGCACTGCTCTATGCCTGGCGCAAGGGTGCGCTTGAGTGGACTTGATGCACAGGAGCAATGACTAATGTCAGATTATTTAACTTCTCTCGGCTGGAATCCACACCTGGCTTTGTTCATAGCGATTTTGCTGGGCGTGGTCGCCTGTGCATCGTTCGGGCTGGTCTGGTTTACTATCCTCGGTCTGTGGGTTGAACGTAAAGGTTCGGCGCGTATCCAGGATCGTATGGGGCCGAACCGTGTCGGGCCAGCGGGCTTGTTACAAGTCTTCGCAGACCTGGGCAAGATGATCACCAAAGAAGACATCACGCCGGAAGGCGCAGATAAGCCCGTCTATAACATCGCGCCCCTGCTGGCAATTATGGCAGTGGTGTTGATTTGGGCAGTAGTGCCTTTTGGAAAAGGCTTGATTGGCGCAGATTTGGATGTCGGCGCAGTCTATTTCGTTTCAGTTGCCTCGCTTGGTACGCTGGCAATCCTGCTGGCGGGCTGGAGCAGCAATAACAAATATGCGTTGCTCGGTGCATTGCGCGCCGTTGCCGCTCTTGTCAGTTACGAAGTCCCGATGGTCATCTCGATCCTGATTCCGGTGATGCTGGCGGGTACGATGTCCATGCAGGGTCTGGTGGACGCGCAGAATATATGGTTTATCTTCGTTGTGCCGCTGGCGGGATTTATTTTCTTCACCAGCAACCTCGCGGAAACCGGACGTTCGCCGTTCGACCTTGTGGAAGCGGAATCGGAACTCGTTGCAGGCTATAACATCGAATATACAGGCATCAAGTTCGGGTTGTTCCAGGCGGCAGAATTTGTCCACTCGTTTACCTCTGGCGCACTGTTCGCCGTGTTGTTCCTGGGTGGGTGGCGCGGACCAGGTGCAGATCAACCGGGGATTCTTGGACCGCTGCTCGGATTCGGCTATTTCTTCGGTAAGTCAATGGTGATGTATATGATCACCCTGTTTGTACGCTTCACCGTGCCGCGTCTCCGTATCGACCAGATGATGTCCTTCAACTGGAAGTTCCTTGTACCCGTGAGTCTGGTGAATTTCCTCTCGGTGGCTTTCGTAATGAAACTCTTTGTGCCAGATTATGCTGCCGCAGCAAGTGTTGCCAACAGCGGGGGTATTCTCGGAGCGCTGTATAGCGTTTTGGGCGCGGGCTTCGTTGCCGACCTGCCGCGCGGGATCGCTCTCCTGATCGCCAACGTGATTATTCTGGGCGGCGTTGGACTGATGATCCAGAATGCGATCCGTAAGGAACGCAAGGCTGTCGAAGGCGATGTATTGCCATCTCCTTCTCATGGCACAGTCGCGCACGTCGCTGAACAGGCTGTCGGAGACTAACACATATGAATACTATAGATTGGGTTCAGTGGCTGGCATTCGGCGTCCTCACCCTGCTTTCGGTTGGGTCGGCGCTGGCTGTTGTCACAGATCGTAATATTTTTCACTCGGCGCTTTGGCTGCTGGTGAGCCTGTTCGGGGTTGGCGGCCTCTTCGTGATGCTCTCCGCACCGTTCCTGGCTGCCGTACAAGTCCTCGTCTACATGGGCGCAATCGTGATCCTTGTGATCTTTGCGATCATGCTCACACGTCGTTTGATGGGGCTGGAAGAAGCGGTCAACAGTCAGTGGTGGGTCGGCGCAATTGTTTCGATCATCACTTTTCTGGTGATCGCGCTGGTGCTGTTCCAGGCTGGGACAGGAGTAGCCCCTGCACTGGTGCGCGAACCGCTGGCAAACCTGAATAATCTCAATGTCGGGGAACTCGGCAAGGCACTCGTTGATCCGGCGCAATATGCGCTCCCGTTTGAACTGGCGTCTGTGCTGCTCACAGCGGCAATGATTGGCGCAATCGTGATCGCGCGGGAGGATAACTAAAGATGGTTCCATTGACCGCATATTTGATTGTTGCTGCGCTTCTTTTCTGTATCGGCCTCTATGGAGCGCTGGCGCGTCGTAACGCTGTCTCGATCCTGATGTCGGTTGAACTGATGTTGAACGCGGTGAATATCAATCTGGTTGCGTTCTGGCGGTTCAACACGCCCGCGCAGGTTGTCGCCGGACAGCCACCGATTGCGATGGGTGGACAGGCGTTCGCGGTGTTTGTATTCGTAATCGCGGCGGCAGAAGCGGCAGTCGGCCTTGCACTGATTATCGCTATGTATCGCGCCCGCCAGACGGTTGTCGCGGAAAGCGCCGATTCGCTGCATGACTAAGGATAACCACTATGAATTGGCTTGATGCAAACTTTCTACCCTGGCTGATCCCGGTTCCGCCGTTGCTGGCGTTTGTGGCGATCATCCTGGTAGCGGGGCGCAACCGTACACTCTCCCATGTTCTGGCAATCGGCGGGATCGTCCTGTCGTTCCTGATGGGCTGGGGTGTGGTGATTAACGCGCTTCGCTTCCCGCATCTGGGACATGCCGATGGCGTCTTCGGGAGCAGTCTGAACTGGCTGGCAAACGGAACGGGTATGGCTGGCTCCGGTGCGCTCAACATGGGCGTGATGATTGACCCGCTGAACCATGTCATGCTGTTTATGGTTCCGCTGGCATGTATGCTCATCTTCATTTACTCACTTGGATATATGGCTCACGACCCGCGTAACACGCGGTTTTTTGCGTATCTGAGCCTGTTCGCGGGCGCGATGCTGACGCTCGTGGTTGCCGATAACCTGCTGCTGCTGTTCATCGGCTGGGAAGTGATGGGGCTTTGCTCCTACCTCCTGATCGGTTTCTTCTACGAGAAGGAAAGCGCCTACAAAGCCGCAATCAAAGCGTTCATGACGACGCGCGTGGCAGACGTGATCATGATGATCGGTATCGGTTATCTGTGGGCAACCACTGGTACGCTGAACTTCCGCGAAATCATGTTCAACCCGGACGTGCTGAAAATGCTTGGCTCAACCCCGGCCATTGGCGGTTTCCTCGGTTTGACTGCTGCGGGCGTGATTGGCATCTGCATTGTGACTGGCACAATCGGTAAGTCGGCGCAATTCCCGCTGCACATCTGGTTGCCAGATGCGATGGAAGGCCCGACGCCTGTTTCCGCAATGATCCATGCTGCCGCGATGGTCAGCGCTGGTATCTATCTGATCGTGCGTATGTACCCGGTACTTTCGGCAGGCGCGAACGTCGAAGAAGGTATCTTCAGCGCTCCGATGACGCTGATGGCGGTAGTTGGTGCGTTTACGGCGCTGTTTGCGGCGACGATTGCACTTACGCAGAACGACATCAAGAAAGTTCTCGCCTACTCCACGATTTCGCAGCTTGGTTTCATGATGGCTGCGCTTGGCGTTGGCGCATATGTCGCGGCGTTCTTCCACCTGATCACACACGCTTTCTTCAAGGCGCTGTTGTTCCTCGGCTCCGGTTCGGTGATTCACGGCATGGAGCATGGTCATCACCTCGCGCATGAGGCCGAACATGGGCATGAGGATCATGCTCATGCGGCACACGATGATCATGGACATGATGATCACGGTCACGACGACCACGACGCACATGCACATGACGACTTCGATCCGCAGGATATGCGGAATATGGGTGGTCTGTGGCGCAAGATGCCTGTTACGACATGGACATTCGTCATCGGCGGTCTATCGCTGATGGGCGCTCCAATCGTCACCGCTGGTTTCTGGTCAAAGGATGAAATCTTTGCCGAAGCGTGGGCGATGGGTAGCAAGAACGGCCTCGCCTTCATGGTCCTGATTTTCCTGGCGCTGGCGGCATTCCTGACGGCATTGTACACCTCACGTCAGATTTTGATGACGTTCTTTGGTGAATCGCGTACCGAAGCCGCGCGCCATGCCCAGCACTACTACCCACGCACCGTTGAGAATCGCAACGTCAGTGCGCAGTTGACCGCGCCGCTGATCGTCCTCGCGTTCTTTGCGGTTGTGGCGGGTTTCGCTGGTGTGCATCCGGGGTTCTGGCCTTTCGGTCCGTTCCTGAAATCAATTGGGCTGGATTCGCCGTTCGGCCACTGGGTTGGTCAGTCCCTGCTCGTGGAGCCGGAACATATCAATTTCAGCCTGATTCCAGTGTTGATTTCGCTCACCGTCTTTACCCTCGGCGGTCTCCTCGGTTGGAACTGGTACTTCCGTCGCAAGGTGAATGTCGAAAGTGATCCGATTGCCGAATTCATGGGGCCGGAAGTCTATAAGCTGATCAGCAACAAGTATTACATCGAAGAGATGTACAAGACCTATCTGGTACGTCCGCTGACATGGGTATCGGAAGTGCTGACGCCGCAGATTATCGATAGGGGCATCATTGACCGCTTCCTGCATACGCTGGCAACAATCGCAATCGCTGTCGGCAACTTCGTCAAGCGCTTCAACGAAGTCGTCATCGACGGTGTTGGCGATGGTATCCCCGAAGCAATTGCAGGTATGGCACGTGAAGCCCGTCAGATTCAGGGTGGACGTATCCAGCGCTACCTGCTCTATTCACTCGTCGGCGCTGTAGTGATCGGCGTGAATATCGTCCTGATAACGCTGGTTTCCGGCTCGACCTTGCAGATTATCCTTGTCGCGGAACTGGTTCTGATTGCGTTGATCCTTGTCGGGTATATCCGCTGGGTACGACCAGCCGCGCCAACCAGTGGGGGGACAGATTAACCCATGCAACTCGATTTGCTGAGTACGATTGTATTCCTGCCCCTCCTCGGCGCAGGGATTGTAATGCTCCTCCCGCGCGAGAATAAAAACCTCCCGCGCGCGGTGGCGATGGCTTTTTCGCTAGTGGTGACGGCGCTTTCCGTCTACCTGTTCTTCGCCTATCAGTCCGGGGTGTGCGCTGTTGGTAATGTTCCAGCCGCGCTCAACCCGCCTGCCGAGGCATTCCAGCCCTATGTGTTCGCGTGCCAGAACTACGCGCCGTTCTTCCCGCTGCTTAATGCCAACTGGCATATCGGCGTGGACGGTATGAGCGTGGCGATGGTCTTGCTCACGGGCATTCTGACGCCGCTGGCGATTCTGATCAGCTTCGAGGTCGAAGAACACGTCAATATTCATATGTCGCTGTTCCTTGTTCTGGAAATGGCGATGATGGGTGTGTTCGTCTCGCTCGACTTGCTGGTCTTCTTCCTGTTCTACGAATTTACGCTCGTCCCAATGTTCCTCCTGATCAACCTCTGGGGAGGCGCGAACCGGAAGTATGCGTCGTTCAAATTCTTCCTGGTGACGATGGGCGGTTCGCTCGGTATGTTGCTGGCGATGCAGTTGATCGGTGGCGTCAGTGGTACATTTGATATTCCGATGCTGCTGGCAAACTTCCCGCGCGGTCTGGATGTCGCTGGAAAGCCACTGGGTACGCTCTTTGGTCTTCCGCTGGAATCTGTCAAGGGGATTGCGTTTTTCGCGTTCTTCGTGGCGTTCGCGCTCAAGGTTCCGATTTGGCCGTTCCACACATGGCTGCCAGATGCACACACCGAAGCGCCTACCGCTGGTTCGATGCTCCTGGCGGGTGTTCTGCTGAAGCTCGGCGGTTACGGGTTCCTGCGCGTGGTCGTTCCGCTGTTTCCGGCGCAGGCGGCAAGTTTCGCGCCTGTCCTCGCGCTGCTGGCGATGCTCAGTATCGTTCTCGGCGCGTTCTCCGCGTTCGGTCAGAGCGATTTCAAGAAGCTGGTTGCCTATAGCTCTGTGAACCACATGGGCTTTGTGGCGATGGGTATTGCGGTCTTTGCGGCAGTCTATAACACCGTCCTGACCAAAGCGCCCGTCACTGATCCTGAAATCGTGAAGCGTTCGGTCAGCATGGCGACGAACGGCGCAATCCTGCAAATGTTCAATCACGGATTGAGCAGCGCGGGCATGTTCCTCATCGTCGGTGCGCTGTACCACAAGGCACACACACGCGACCTGAACCGTTTCGGCGGTCTGTGGACACTTGCCCCGGCCTATGGCGCGGCGATGGTGTTCATGAGCATGGCTTCGCTCGGTTTGCCGGGTCTTGGCGGTTTCGTCAGCGAATTCCAGGTCTCGGCGGGTAGCTGGTGGGTCTTCCCCTTCTATGTCGCACTGTCGATGATCGGTCTGCTGTTCACAGGTGCATATATCCTCAAGGGAATTATGAAAGTCCTGCAAGGCAAGCCGAAGGAAGAATGGGCGCACGGGCATCACTCGCTGGAAATCACCGCGCGTGAAGTGCTGGCACTTGCGCCGCTCATCATCCTGATCGTGATCACAGGCGTGTATCCAAACTGGATCATGAACCTGATCAACGGAACCGTTACCCGGTTGTTCGGTGGTTGATGAAGATGCGTAGACTTGCGCTGCTGAATTTAAGAGTTGTTGTAGTTCTGACGGCGCTGCTGGCTGGTCTGTCGTTCGCTGCTGTTCCGGCGCGGGCGCAGGCCAACCCGGTGGAGATCGGAAAATCCTTTACCGGAGAATTTAAGCCTAATCCCGATGGGACTGGCTTGCAACTTAGCTATTCGTTCAAAGGCAAAGCGGGCGAATGGCTGCTGATCGAATTTCGGTTGGCAGAAAGCACCATCAAACGCGCTCCGACCTTCCGCGTGCGGCTGGAGGCCGACGATCTGCTGAATACGTCCAGCCGTCCGGCGGGCGAAACCACCGAAGCGCTGATGCAGGTTCCAAAGGATGCGGAATATGTCATCGACATACTGCCGCCTCCGGGCGACGCCGAAGGTACATTCGTTGCGCGTATCCTGCGCCCTGCTGTGCTGAACAACGCGCAAATCGTTGCGGCGAATTATGGCGCAGAGCCGAACTGGTATATGACCGTCACCAATGGCCCGTTCACGCTGGATTATGCTACTGCTGACCCGGCTGGACTCAAGCCGCTGGTTGTCAGCGGTCTGATCGGGACGGGCAGCCCTGCGCCGGGTGGATACCTGAAATTTGCACTCAGCACCGAAAACACAATTAACAGCGATCCAGATTTCGGGACGTTTAACAAGATTAGTGTCTCGTTCAGCCCGAAACCCGCGAACGCTTACTATATGATCCGCGTCGGCGGCGTGAAACCCGGCAATTATGGCTACACCCTGTTGCGTACCGACGGGAAGCGCTAACCAAAAGGACAGGTTATGTTATCAACTGCTATCCTTGTAATCCCAATCCTGGCAGCACTGGGCATTCTATTTTTTGCACGGGATGATCAGCGCTTGACAATACGCATTGTTGCAGCAGGTTCACTCTTGGTCTGCACCATGCTTTCGTTGATTATCTTCCTGAAAATGAATGACCCTGCAACATTGGCGGCGGCAAATGCAGCGGCAGCGAAGGGTTTGGCATCCTTTACGGATGAACTGAATTTCCCCTGGATACCTTCGCTCGGTATCAACTATCACGTCGGGGCGGATGGCATTACCGCGCCGATGCTGCTCCTGACCGGCATTGCGGGGTTCTGCGGCGTTCTGATCTCCTGGAAGATCGAAGACCGCACGCGCGAATTTATGGCGTTCTTCCTGCTGTTGGTTGCGGGCGTATACGGCGTGTTTCTCTCGCTGGATATGTTCCTGCTGTTCTTCTGGTACGAATTCGCCATCTTCCCGATGTACCTGCTCATCGCCGGATGGGGCTGGAAGGAACGCCGGGAATATGCCGCGATGAAGCTGACCCTCTACATCCTGATTGGATCGGTGGTGGCGCTGGTCGGCGTGCTGGTGATGTACTTCGCGGCGGGTAGCTTCTTCGCAGATGCGGCACACCCGGAACGGTTGCAGGTCTTGCGGACAGCGCTCAATAACGCGAACGCTCCTGCCTATAGCTTCGACTTCGCCCATCTGGAAATCGCCTCACGTTATGGCACAGTAGCCGCCGCGCAGGGCATGACCGGGCAAATCGGCGCATTCGATGCGATTGGCTTCCTCGGCACAACCGTTTCGCGCTTCTGGTTCCCGTTCATCTTCATCGGCTTCGCGGTGCTGGCGGGTATGTTCCCCTTCCACAACTGGTCGCCAGACGGACACGTCGCCGCCCCAACAGCGGTGTCGATGATTCACGCGGGCGTCTTGATGAAGCTGGGCGCATATGCGGCGCTGCGCGTCGGCGTACAACTGCTGCCGGATGGCGCAAGAGTCCACTTGCCCTGGATTATCTTGCTCACCTTAGTGAACGTCGTGTACGGCGCGTTTATCGCCTTCCGGCAGCGTGACTTCAAGTATGTTATCGGCTTCTCCTCGGTCAGCCACATGGGGCTGGTTGCGATGGGGATCGCCTCGATGAACACCACCGGAATGACGGGCGCAGGCTTGCAGATGTTCAGTCACGGCGCAATGACGGCGCTGTTCTTCTCCTGTGTCGGCATGGTCTATGATCAGGCGCACACCCGTGATATTCCATCGCTCGGCGGGTTCGGACGCAAAATGCCGTTGGTGGCAGGCGCGTTCATCGTCGGTGGTCTGGTTTCGATGGGGATGCCTGGATTCAGCGGATTCATCGCAGAATTTCCGATTTTCAGCGGCGTCTGGAAGGGGCCAGAGTTCGGCATCGGCGCGTTGCAGGGTGCGGGATTCATCCAGAGTTTCAGCTACTTCCCCTGGATTGCGATCATCTCCGCGCTCGGCATCATCCTGACAGCGGGCTATGTCTTGCGCGTTGCGCAGCAGGTGTTCGCGGGCGATTTCAACGAGGAACGTTTCCCGAATATTCAGCCGATCACACCAGTCGATAAACTGGCGCTGGGCGTGCTGCTGACTTCGCTGATCATCCTCGGCATCTATCCGCAAATCATGTCCACGATGATTCAGGCGGGTATCTCGCCAGTCATTACGGCGCTACGGGGTGGGTGAAAATGACACCATTAACTTTAAACACCGATACAGCGGCAAGTTTTCTGGCGATCCTGCCGGAAATTCTGCTGACTCTGCTGGCTGTCGGCGTGATTGCATTCGATATATTCTCGCCGGAAAGCCGTCGTAAACAGACTGGCTATATCACAGCGGCAGGCATGGCGCTCACCGCGATTGTCGCGCTGCTCATCCCCGCCCCGGCACAGAGTCAACAACTCGTCCTCGGCGGTATGCTCCGCTTCGATACACTGGCGCAGATTTTCAAGGTGATGGTCATCCTTGCGGGTGCGCTCACCGCCTTGATCTCGATGGATTCCCCCGGCGTCGGACGCAAGGGCGAATTCTATACCGTGATGATCGTGGCGACGATTGGCGGGTGTTTCATGGCAGGCGCGGCAGACCTGATTATGGTCTTCCTGAGCCTCGAAACCACATCGATCAGCCTGTATGTCCTCTCCGGTTTCCTGCGCGGCAACGTGCGCTCGTCCGAAGCAGGTATGAAGTATTTCCTGTTCGGGGCATTCACCAGCGCGATCATGCTCTATGGCCTGAGTCTGCTCTATGGCTTCTCACGCCAGACGAACCTGTACGCGATTGGCGAATCCCTGCGCGTGATGTTCCCGGCAGGAGCGCCTGTGAACGTCAATCAGGCACTCCCGATTTTGCTCTCCCTGCTGATGGTTCTCGTCGGCTTCGGGTTCAAGATCAGCGCCGTGCCGTTCCACTTCTGGACGCCAGACGTATATGAAGGTTCGCCAACCCCGGCTACCGCGTTCATCAGTGTCGCGTCGAAGGCTGCGAGTTTCGCGCTCCTGTGCCGCGTCCTGATCATCGCTTTTCAGGGGACGCAGCCAACACAGGTCTGGGTGCAACTGACCGCTGCCCTCGCTGTCGTCTCCATGACGCTCGGCAACCTGCTCGCGCTGCCACAGAAGAATATCAAGCGCCTGCTGGCCTATTCCTCGATTGCACAGGCGGGTTACAGCCTGATCGGGATCGCTGCAATCGCGGCGCAACCGGGCAGCGCACCGGGTTCCGGCGTTGCGGCTGTTGCGTTCTATATGTTCATGTACGTGTTGACCAACCTCGCAGGCTTCGCCGTTGTGATCCTGTTCAGCAATGCAACAGGCAGCGAAACGATTGCCGACTTCGCAGGGCTGGCGCGTCGCAGCTTCCCGCTGGCGATGGCAATGACGGTAGCGCTGCTCTCGCTGGCTGGTATCCCACCCGCAGCGGGTTTCATCGGCAAGTTTTTCCTGTTCAAGTCGGCGGTTGACTCCAACCTGACATGGCTGGCAGTGATCGGCGTGTTGAACTCGATTGTCGCGCTGTACTACTATCTGGTTGTGATCAAGATCATGTTTGTTGATCGCAGTGCAGACGAAGACAAGTCAATTGCGATTGGGACACCCTATCGCTGGGCGCTGGTGATTTCGTGCATCGGCGTTGTTCTGCTCGGTGTGCTGGCCTCGCCAGTGTTCGAGTGGGCGGCTGTCGCGGCGCGTGGATTGTTCAGCTAAAAAGAACCTCACCCCTGACCCCTCTCTCCGCAAGCAGAGAGGGGAATTGGTCACACAACGTCGAGGCGGGCGCATCTATCCAGGTGTGCCTTTTTTGTTTCTCAGGGCGTGTAATCCTGATGATAGAGCGCAAGGTCGGATGCCCAATCTGGCAGGAAACGCATCGCCCGGATCGGTGGATACTTGAAATCGGGGCGTGGGCGCGCAACGATCAGCACTGTTGGTGTCAGCGGCAATAGCAATTTGTGAAAGGGGCGTGTCAGCGGATTCATCCAGAATCCGGTGGAGACGGTCTGTACAATATCGTACCCCGCACGTTTTACGACCATTTCCAGAAGGCGCGGCGTGAAGAAATAGAGATGTGCCAGCGCGTCATAACCGGGACTGGTACGCAAGCGGATCAGGCGGTCAAACCACGCTGGTGGCACGGTTGGGACGCGCAAACACAGCAGGCCATCCGGCTTGATCATCGCCCGAAAGCGCATCAATGCAACATGCGGCGACAGGATTTCTTCCAGTGTCCCACTGAAAAAGAGCGCATCAAATGGTTCTGAAAAGGCGGGAAATGACTCTTCCAGATTGATTTGCTGAACGTTCAAACCCATCTCGCGCGCATATTGGAGATATTGCGGCGAACCGTCCAGGCCGACGCTGTCGGGACCAAAATGTACCAGATAGTAACCGTAGTGACAGGCGACATCAATGACACGCTTCTGATCAAGGCCATATCGTTGACAGAGAAACCGGGCTGTTCCCGGCGGGTTGGTGAAGTATTTCTTGTAGATGCGTTCCCGTTCGTCAATCGGATAACTCGTTATCTTGTCGACGAGCGGGCGAATTTCTGTTGCTGTTTTCATAAGGCAGGCAGTATAGCGAACCTGCCGAAATTCTCAAATAGAAGATTAGCGCACGTAGGCTGTCGGGTTGCCGCCATCGACTGTGATAACGCCGCCGGTAGTCTTGCTGCTGCGCGGGCCTGCAAGGAACAGGATCGCCTCAGCCAGATCAGCCGGGGTGATATTCACCTTCAAGGTGTTACGTTTACGGTAAAACTCTTCCAGTTCTTCGTCCTTGATTCCGTAATTCTTCGCGCGTGCCTCGCGCCATTCGCTATCCCAAATCGACGATCCCTGAATCACGCCATCGGGCAACACGCTGTTGACGCGGATACGATGTTCGCCGCCTTCTTCGGCAAGACAACGCGCGAGATGTAACTCTGCGGCTTTCGCTGCGCTATAGGCCGCTGCGCCCTTGCCTGCGCCGATGCCGTTCTTGCTTCCCACGAAGATCAATGTGCCACCGCGCCCCTGCGCCTTGAGTACCTTGAAGCCTTCACGCGCGACAAGGAAATAACCCGTCGCCAGAATGTCGATATTACGCTGCCAATCGCCCAATGTGGTCTCTTCAATCGGCTTGCCGCCAGCGATCCCGGCGTTGTTAACCACAATATCCACACCGCCATAGGTTGCGATGGTCTGCCTGAAGGCATCAATGACCGCCTGTTCATCGGTGACATTACATGATACCGCCAGCGCGCGCTTCATCCCAAAGCGCTTGATCATATCCGCAGCGACAGCCTTAGCGCCTTCAAAATTAATGTCAGCGATAACGACATGCGCGCCTTCTTCCGCCAGACGATACGCCGTTGCGCGCCCAATGCCGCTGGCGGCTCCGGTGATGAAGGCGACCTTGCCCGCCATATCGCGGTCTGCGGGCTTGAGTTTCAGTTTGTATAGTTCCAGAGGCCAATACTCGATGCCATAGGCTTCCGCAGCCGTTAGGCTCTCGAACCCACCGATTGCCTCGCTACCGCCAATGACGCTGATCGCGCGGTGATAAAGCTGGCGGCTCACATCGGCGTCGGTAGCATCCTTGCCCGTGTTGACCATGCCTAGTCCAGGGATGAGGATCACGCGCGGAGAGGCATCGCGCAGTTCGTCGCCTTCGGATTTGTTCTCGTTGAAATAGTCTACGTAGCGTTGTTTATAGGCGGCGATACCATCCTTGAGCTTTTGCTTGAGCGTGGCGCTCCCTTCTGAGGGTTGCCAGTCTACAAAAAGAGGCTGGCGCTTGACGTGAACAAGGTGATCCGGGCAGGCCGCACCCTGCTGGGAAACTGATTCTGTGCGTTCGCGTGAAACATAATCGAGTACGGCTTCACTGTCGTCATAGGCGAGGATCGCACTACGTTCAACGGAGACTTCGCCACGAATCACGGGGAGCAATTCGGTAATCAGGGCGTAGCGTTCATTTTCGGGCAGTGATGGTACTTTCACCGCGCCAAATACCGCTTTACCCTTCTGCTGATCTTTTAGATAATCTTCAGCTTCCTGAATAATCCGAATCGAATTGTCATAGCAAGTTTTGGGATCATCTGCCCATGTAACGAGGCCATGCTTGCCCATCACGACGCATTCAATCTTTGGATTGTCGATCACGCGCTGACCGATCCACTTGCTGAGGGTGAAGCCAGGGCGAATGTAGTCTACCCACGCCATCCGATCCCCGTAAACCTTGCGCGCTGCTTCTTCGCCATATGGTGTACAGGCGAGACTGATCAGCGCGTCCGGGTGGGTGTGATCGACGTGGCGATAGGGAACGAAAGCGTGCAGCAGCGTTTCAATCGACTGGCGCGGGCGTCCTGGTTCAAAAACGGTGAATGACAGATAGTTGATCATCTCTTCGTCGGTCATGGCGTCCCGGTTGAAAAGGGGATCAATATCATCCAGACGCAGCGCGGCGAAATCCTTTGCCTTCATTGTGAGGACATCGGAACCAGACGCCTTCACGTACATCACGCGCGTCTTTCTACCGCGAAAATCCGTTTGTTCCAGTTTGCTGCTGGTGTTCCCGCCATAAATATTGACGACAGCGCGATCCCGTCCGAGCAGGTTTGAACGATAAACAAGCCCTTCCAAATCGGGGAGTGCCTGGTATTCTTCATCATTCCAGAGATTTTGTGGCATTATTTTCCTCTATCTGGTATAGTTGTCTATACAAGATAGATCAAATAACAGCCTTTGTCAATGAAACTGGTTAACAAACAAGTCCCTATTCCCTACTATTATCAGCTTGCGGATATTCTCCGGGAAATCATCCAGCAGACCGACGATGGCTCGGATGCGTTTCTGCTGCCTTCGGAGACGGAACTGGCAACGACGCATAAGATCACGCGCGCCACAGTGCGGCAAGCGCTGGATGTTCTGGAACGCGAAGGCTTGATCTATCGGGAAAAAGGAAAAGGGACATTCGCCACCAAGACGCGCAACCGCTATCAACTTACACAGTTGATCCCGACAACCGACGATATTATCCGGCGGGGCTGGAAGCCGGGTGTGCGTCTGATTTCAGCGCAGGAAATCCTGCCAACGCCGCAGATCAGCCAGGCATTAGAACTATCCAAAGATGCGACAGTATACGAGATTCACCGTTTGCGGCTGGGGAATAACGAGCCATTGTGTTTGCAGTGGTCATATTTGCCGGTGCGCCTATGCCCCGATCTGCTCAGAAATGACCTGTCGCAGTCGTTGAGCCACCTTCTGGAAGATAGCTACAATTTGTTTTTCTGGAATGCTCATGAGATTATGCGGGTGCGACTGGCTACCGAGGACGAATCAGCTTTATTGAATATCGCGCCGCGTAGCGCTGTGATTCAAATGGAGCGCATCACTTTTTCAGCAGAGCGCCAGCGGCTGGAATTTCTCCGTACCGTCTGGCGCAGTGATCGTTATGATTTCGAGTTCTGGCTGACGCGCCCACACCTGTGAGAGTTAGTGGCGTCCACCATCGCTGACCTTGTTGGGATCGGCCAGTTCAACATAGTTCTCTGACCAGAATCTTGGGTAGGCATTGTACGGCATCTTGTAGTACGCTTCGACAATGCGGCGCACGATGGGGCCTGCGGTTTCCGAGCCTTCGCGTCCACGCTCAACGAGAACGGCGATCACAATATCCGGCGCTTTGCCCGGCAGTCCAGCATAGGCAACGAACCAACCATTGGGATATTTACTTCCCGTCTGTGCTGTTCCGGTTTTGCCACAAAACTGAACCTTGTCGAATTTCCAGTTTTCCAGAAACCAGTGCGCTGTACCAATGTTTTCGTCCTGCGTGACCATGCACAGCCCTTTACGCACGGATTCCAGTACCTTCGGATCAACCTGCATTTTGCTTTGTTCTGTGGGTTCTGCACGATAGCTGAACTGATCGGCAATATCGTTACCATTGCCTTTTGTGCCGACACTGCTCACGAAATAGGGTTTGTAGAACGTTCCGCCATTGGCAACACCAACCATCATGCGTGCCACCTGAATCGGCGTCACCTGCACGTCGCCCTGCCCGATCACGATGTTCAGCGCATCGGCTGGCGACCAGCGGCGGCCTTCGGTTTGGGTAATGGTTGCAATGTTGTCTGGCGACGGGATTTGCCCTTTCAGTTCCGGCATATCAGTGATTCCGGTCACATTGCCTAATCCCATCTTGAGCGCATAGCCGGGAAGCAAAGCCGGGTCTTTAGCGTTGAGTTGTCCGCCGACTTCCCAGAAATAGGGGTCGCAGGAGGCGGCAAGCGCCTGAATCAAGGTGATTTCGCCATGAAAGTTCTTCCCCAGCTTTTTATAGTAATCGTCCAGCGCGATCCAGTCGGAGCGCTTACCTTGTGTATCGCCATATTTCGCGCCATCCCAAAACCCGTTACAGGTATAAGTCTGGTTCGTTTTGAATATGCCGCTGTCTGCTGCCGCTGACATAGAAACGATCTTCATCACCGATGCCAGTGCCGAATATTCCAATGAGACGCGGTTACGCAACGGACTACGATCACTTTGTACTGTGATGCGAGCGATGTTCGCCTCGGATGCCAGATAGCTTGATGGATTGAACGTATCCACGTCAAAGGTGGGATAGTTCGCCATTGCCAGAATTTCGCCTGTATACGGCTTCATGACAATGGCTGCCGCGCCTGTACTGAACTGCGCCCAGCTTGGCTGTGCATAGTTATAGGCGTCGGAAAGCGCTTGTTCCATCGCAAGCTGGAGATCACCATCCAGTGTCGTGCGAATATCCTGCCCCGGCTTACCGCTTTGGGTAGCGATTTGCCGAATCAGCGTTCCGGTACTACTGCGGATAGTCAGACGCGAATCGGGTAACCCTGCCAGTTGCCGCTCATATTTTTCTTCCAGGCCAGTCTGCCCCACCAGCGCGCCCTGTGGATAGCCCACATAACGCTCCTGTTGCGCGGCGGTAATCAGGCCAATATAGCCGATCATCTGTGCCGCGAGGCCGTTACCCCGATAGACGCGCGTCGTGTGCTTTGCCCAATCGAAGCGGCAGACTTTATCCAGATCGGCGCGCACGCTGTTATAGGTCGTTTCGTCCAGATTGCCGACCCATTCGCCATAGTCCTTCCCGGTCAGGCCAACGTAGGCATTTCTCACATCGACAAAGCGCCGCCGGAATACTCTGGCGATGGCGACGAAACAATCATCCGGGTTGTTGGTGGGATAAACGCGCGTCAGCAGTTTGGCAGAGTAGAGCGTCTGTTTATCTTCTGCCAATGGCTTGTCATTGCGATCAAAAATCGTGCCGCGCTTCGGGGCAGTCGATTCGAGCGTCAGGCGCGAATCTGCCGATAGCCCCTCGAAAATATCCATTGCCGACCACGCGATACGCCAGCCATTCGGCGTCAACACAAGGCGCATCACCCGGCTTTTGTCGTCAAACTCACCCAATGCAGAAGTTTTGAAATTCATGTCATAGGTGATGACTGCTGTAGTTCCCTGCTGTACCGCCAGATCACAATTCAACGTATGCGCTTTGTTCAGGATAGTGACATCTTTGTCAGTCTTCTCATAGAGTGCAGTGAACGCATTCAAGGCCATCGCTTGCGCCTTGCCCGTAATCAGCGGGTACATGGCGGGATAGTCTTTCTTGTCCCATGCAGTTAGGAAAGTATCAGCGGTTTTGCAGGCATCTTGCAGAGTTGGGATCGGCGTTGGGCCTTGCGCCGCGCCGGGGGAGGTGGGCGCTTCGGCGCACGCGGTCAGCGCCAGCACACCCACGATAGTGATCAGGAAAAATTTTCTCAGTCGCATTAACAGTACACCTCAGACGCATCATTATAACAACTGCATCAGGCGTCGCTGTGTCCGGCGCGTACCTCCGTAGCAGCGATCAGGTCTAGTATATGCTGTCCGAGGATAAGTACACGACGCATTCCCGGCGGCTGGCTGACACGCAACTGCCCGGAATTGATCAGGCGTTTGACTGTACTCAGGCTAACATTGAGGACTTCCGCGACTTCTTCACGACTGTAGACACGGTTCGGTTCGATGGCGGGGCGTTCGGTATGATGTACCATTCAGAGGATTTCCTTACGATTGAATCAGAGAAAGCATCGGCAGGACATCCATATCAAGGCTGTCGCGCTGCCCTGCACTATAGCGAAAATAACCCGCGCTGGCGATCATCGCGGCGTTGTCCGTACACAGGCGTAATGGTGGATAGCGCACAGGCAGCGCAGAACGTCGCGCCATTTCCTGCCGTAACAATCCATTTGCGCTCACACCACCCGCCAGAAATATCTCGGTAGCATTGCACGCCTTTGCCGCGCGTACTGTTTTTTCCACAAGCTGATCGATTGCAGCCGCCTGAAAACTCGCGGCGGCATCATTGATATTCACTTCGGGGCGGAGTCGTCCGGCTTCCATCGCTTCCGCGCCGCGCACCATTTTCGCTGGCGGAATTTGTACCGCGCGCATCACCGATGTTTTCAGGCCGGAGAAACTGAAATTCATACCTTCGTCCAGATTGCGCGGGAACTGATAGGCGCTGGCGTTGCCTTCACGCGCCGCCTTGTCGATGGCTGGCCCGCCGGGATAGGGCAACCCCAACACACGCCCAACTTTATCGAAGGCTTCGCCTGCCGCGTCGTCCGTCGTCGCGCCGATGAAGGTATATTGCCCATGACCATTCATCTGGATCAATTCGGTGTGTCCGCCGGAAACAACTAGTACCAGTATAGGGAAACGAATCTCTGGCGCATTTTCGAGCAACCACAAACTGTAGATATGTCCTTCGATGTGATTTACACCGAGCAGCGGTTTATCCCAGCCGAGCGCCAGACCTTTGGCAAAGCTCACGCCGACCAGCAGCGATCCCGATAGCCCTGGCCCTTGTGTCACGGCAATGGCATCCAGATCAGCGGGGGATACTTTCGCCTCGTCCAGTGCTTGAGCGACGACAGGATTAATCGCCTCAACGTGCGCACGTGAGGCGACTTCCGGGAAGACACCTCCAAATTTGCTATGTAATTCGATCTGCGATGCGATCACGTTGGAAAGGATGCGTGTACCGTCCTCAACGACGGCAGCACTTGTTTCATCACAGCTTGTTTCAATGCCCAAAATCAAGGTCATGTGTTATCTAATCATCGCCCCGACTGCCACTGGCGTCCATTTTAACCAATTTCGGGCGAAACTCCGCGAGTGACTCCACCAAATCGGCCTGATCCGCCATCACCTGTCGAATGTCCTTGTATGCGCCGGGGGCTTCGTCGAGGCCACCACTCATTAACTCTACACCCTCGGCGCGCAGTTTCCGCTTCACATCGTCCCATTCAAAATGGCGCGTAGCCTGAATGCGACTCATCCGGCGACCTGCGCCATGCGATGCGCTGTTGATCGAAGCTGGATTTCCCTTGCCGCGCACGACAAACCCTGGTGCGCCCATGCTCCCCGGAATGATACCAAGAACACCTTCCCCTGCCGGAGTCGCACCCTTGCGGTGAACATAGGCTTTGCGTCCGTCGACCTCTTCCTGCCACAGGAAGTTGTGGTGATTTTCGATCCCGCCGACGACAGGCAAGCGCACCGCATCAACGATCTTTTCGTGAATCACGGCATGGTTGGCAGCGGCGTACCGTCCTGCCATGTTCATCGCCAGCCAGTATTCCCAGCCCTCGTGTTCGTCCAAATCCAGCCACGCCAGATGCAGGTAATCCTTCGGGAGTGTGGAGCGCTTTTTCATAGCGATCTCGGTATAGTGATTAGCGATCTCCATGCCTAGACGACGACTGCCGCTGTGACTGAGCAACGCCAGATATTCGCCAGGTTCTACCGTGCCATGTTCTGTCGCCAGCGTTTCGCGGACAGTCAGACCGCCGAACTCGACAAAGTGATTCCCCGATCCGCTTGTTCCCAATTGGTTATGGGCGATGTCTTTATAAGAACGCAGCCAGGGCAGTTCATTCCACACCGAATCACTCATTACGGGATGATCGACAGGCTCTGACCAGGTGCGTCCAGGACCGAAGCGCGTGTTACTATCCAGAATGCTCCGATACTTATCACGCTTCTGATCCATTGAGAAGGAACGCACATCGAAAATAGTCATCCGCATTCGGCAGGCAATATCCACACCGACAGCATAGGGAATCGCGGCGTTTTCCGTCGCCAGGACGCCACCAATTGGCAATCCATAGCCGACATGGGCATCGGGCATGAGCGCCCCTTTGATCGCTACCGGGAGGCGTACTGCACGCGCCATCTGATCCCGCGCGGCTGGTTCGATGTTCATCTCGCCCCATATGGTATAAGGCGCAGGATGGTCAAGATCATAGGCAGCACTGACGCGGCGCTCCTTGAGCAGTTCCTGGGCAATGCCACTGTAGGTTGCATCTTCTGTAAAATATTCCGGTGCTTTCAGGACGCGCAGCAGCATATCCTGAATATCTTTGCTTTTCTGCCCGTCGCGGCGTGCTTTCTTCGCCACTTCGAGCGCCAGACCGAGCGCCTTGCCGGACTCGTAGCCGAGGCGCATCAAATCGTTTCCGTTCATGCCAAAAGTTTCCAATACATTCAATTGAAATGTATCGTATCACGTATTACAAGATTTTAAAAGTGTTTTACAGTTCAAAAAAGGTCACAATCCGTGAGGTTGTTTAGCTCTGCCATCCTTCTGCGAACTGTGTGTTTGGGAAAATCTCCTGGGCTTCCCGCAGGAGTTCTGTCCATTCCTCAGATTGATAGCGATCCGAAACATGGAACAAAATCAACTTTTCAACCTGTGCTTCTTTCGCAACCCGTGCAGCCTGAACCGAGGTCATATGAAAATTCTTTTGTGCTAATTCGTCATCCTGCGCTCGGTATTGGCTTTCGCAAATCATGGTAGTAGAGCCTTGCAACGCCTTGACAAGGAAGCTATGAGCGCTGGCATCCATGATAAAATCTGTCAGGTAGGCCAGTGATTGCCCCGGTGTCCGGGTGAGAAGTTGAGCGCGAAGTTCAGCAACGGTATAGGTTGTTCCCTTGATTTCAATGGTTGTCGGTTCGTCTGCCTTCTCTGTTTTAATTTGTTGGAGCCAACTACCACCGGATAACCCTAATGCTTTTAGCCGATTCGGGTCAATATTGATGCGCGGTTTTTCTCTTACCATATAAGCCATTGATGGCGTCTGGTGATTCATATGATACGCTTCAACAGAATATTGGGGCGTATCAATAATCGCAGTTGCAAATGATTTTGAGGGTAATGGGTGTGCTTCTGCAAATGCTTCATTTCCATCAAATCGGACACTCTCTATTCGATCTGGATGAATATCATGGACATACCATTTACTTTCCAGGTGTTGATAGATATTCCAGAGAAATCCACCAAAACGGTGCTTCATCACTAAGTTCGATCCAGGCGGCCCCCAGATGCAATTATCTTTAGCAGTGCGATCATATGTTAGGCGAAAAAATGAATCGAAACCGCTGATATGATCCATATGAAAATGAGAAAACAAAACGTGATCAACCGCTTGAATTTCGGCTACTGATAGCTCGGATAAGCACCCTTCCCCACAATCAAAGAGTAGATAAGCCACGTTTTGCCCGCTATCAATACGTGCAAGAACAGCATTATCCCGTCCTGGTTTGCCCAAGACATCGAAGGTGATTGTCATGTAAACGCTCTTTAAAGTTTCCAATACATTCAATTGGAATGTATCGTATCACGTATTGCAAGATTTTAAAAGTGTTTTACAGTTCAAAAAAGGTCAGAACTATTGTGGCGGCATGATCAGCGGAATGGTTATTTGCTTCTCCGTTCCATTTACAACTACCGTATATGGGCCGGGTGGCACATGATCAATGACGAATGTAAAGTTCTGCTTTACCAGCGCCCCAGCGCATATAGTGAGGGGCGGTACAGGGTCAGCGGAAATTCTAATCACATATTTTTGATTATCCCGTTTTTGCGTTGCTCTCTCGTTGCCTCTCGTACAGTCACCACCATAATAGCCTTTCACCTTGATAATTAAATTGATGTTGAATTGTTCCTGTTCAGTAGAAAGTTGAATTCCATTTTCCGGGTCAATGGTCATATCCACCCGTAGACGGGCATCATCCGGGACAACAAGGAAATACGAACCGATCAAGAGCAATGAACCCACTGTCATGAGTAATAGTTTGCGCCACATAGTTTTTTTCCTATACCCTATGTCAATATTAGGGGTCAGCATGGAAATGTTCAACAACCGGGAAATTTTGGCAACATCACAATCCATTTTTAATGTCGTTTATGCGGTTTGTTTGTTACAATATGCACAATCAGCAACAAAGTGTACAGGTGATAAATTCTCTTGCACATTCTATGTCTTGGAATGAGCTATAAAAATGCGGCTGTCGAAGAGCGCGAACGCAGCGTCCTGACAACAGCGCACCAGGAAGCGCTCCTTATGCGCGCCTCTACCGGACAACTCGCAGGCATTACAGAACTCGTTATCCTTTCAACCTGTAACCGTACCGAATTTTATGCGGTCTGTTCTGAACCGGATGCACACTCTATGTTGCTGGAAAGCTGGAGCGCATATACACGGGTTCCGCTGGCGACTTTGCAAAACCTGACTTCCGTTTATGAAGGCGACGCTTGTATTCGTCATCTCTTCGATGTTGGCGCGGGGCTAGATTCACAGGTCATCGGTGAACCACAGATATTGGGGCAGGTCGCTGACGCCTATGAGCGCGCACGCAAAAACAGCGCTGTCGGGACGTTGCTCTCTGCGTTGATGCAGCACGCGATTCGGGTTGGCAAGCGAGTACGCACGGAAACGCCACTTGGTGCAGGTTCGCTTTCGATAAGTACAATAGCCGCTTCTCACTCCAAACAGATTTTTGGTGATCTCGCAAATGCCACTGTGTTGGTTGTTGGTACAGGTGAAATGGCGCGTGGGGCTGTCACCTCACTGGTGCGCCAGTCTGTGGATAAATTGATCATCACCAACCACAATCTGGAACACGCGCAGGCAATGGCGGCGGATTTTGGCGGGGAAGTTGTCCCGTATACCCAGCTTGGCGAAACGCTCCGACGTGCCGACCTGGTGATTACAGCCGTTGCCGCACCACACCCGATTTTGCATGTGGCTGATGTGGCAGCGATACAACCCTTGCGCGGTTCGCGTCCATTGATCATTTTTGATATTGCGCTTCCCCGTAACGTTGAACCAGAAATCCGCTCGATTCCCGGCGTGATGCTCTACAACCTCGATGATTTGCAGGCAACAACAGACGCACACTATGCGGTACGGCAGGCCGCGCTCCCCGACGCCGAATTGATAGTCATTGAAGAGATAGCGGCCTTTCAACGCTGGCAGGCGACCCGATCCGTTGTTCCCACGATTCAACACCTGCGCGGGAAAGCCGACGCGATCCGTGCGCTGGAACTGGAAACGCTGCTGCACCGCCTGCCCGAACTCGATGATCGCAGCCGGAAGTTGATCGAAGAATTCAGCAATCGGCTGGTGAACAAACTACTGCACCAGCCAACACTCAAACTCAAGGAAAAGACCGCCTCCGAGGACGAGGATTTATACACCAGCATCATTCACGATCTCTTTGCGCTGGATGATATAGAGTGAACCGCCTGATCATCGGGACGCGCCAGAGCCAACTGGCAGTCTGGCAGGCGGAATATGTTGCGGCACGGCTGCGCGCATTACATCCAGGGATTGAAGTCAGCCTGCAATTCTTCGTGACGCAGGGGGATCGGGTACAGGATAAGCCACTGCCACAAATTGGCGGCAAAGGATTGTTCACGGCAGAACTGGAAGCCGCGCTGATTGCTGGTGAGGTTGATCTCGCTGTTCACAGCCTGAAGGATTTGCCCACCGATCTCGCGCCGGAATTTACCATCGGAGCGATCCCGGAACGCGCGTCGGTGCATGATGTGCTGATCAGCCGCGCCGGGTTAAAATTGAATCAGTTGCCTGTGGGCGCGACGGTTGGAACAAGCAGCCTCCGACGTAGCGCGCAACTGAAAGCGGTTCGCCCGGATTTGCAGATCGAATCGTTGCGCGGTAATGTTCCGACGCGCGTACAAAAAGCGCTTGCCGCCGATGGCAGCTATGACGCGATTGTGCTGGCAGAAGCCGGTTTGGATCGCCTGAATATGGCGGAATCCATCACGGAAGTTATCTCGCCGGATGTGATGTTGCCAGCACCCGCACAGGGCGCACTCGGTATACAATGCCGCGCCAATGATCAGATTGTTCGGGAAATTCTGGCAGGGTTGGATCATCTTCCGACCCGTCAGGCGGTGGAAGCCGAACGCGCTTTCCTGAATGCGCTTGATTCCGGTTGCAGATTGCCTGTCGCGGCACTCGCGCAAATCGAAGGCAATATATTGAAATTGACCGGGCGCGTGATTAGCCTGGATGGATTAGAGATGATTACGGTGGAAGCGTCAGCATCGGTCAATGATGGGGCGCAGTTGGGGCGCGATTTGGCAGTACAGGCATTGGAACGTGGCGCAGGTGATCTATTGGATGCAATTCGTGCGTAGATAATACAAGGTATATTGATGAGTAATACTGATACCACACGGCAGTGTGTTAAATATTCATTCTTCAAGGTTGATCCAACGTTCCGGCGCTTGTCGGAAGCGAAACAATCTGAACTCAAACTGGAACTGATCGACACTATCCGCAGCTTTAATCGTCGGATGCTGCTTCGCCCCTATAGTTTGGTTGGGTTGCGCGGCGATGTGGATTTCCTGTTGTGGCAGGTCGCGGAAGATATTGACCCCTTCAACGCGCTGGCAACGGCGATTTTCAGTACAGATATGGGCGCATATTTACAGATGCCCTATTCGATGCTTGCCATGACGCGCAAGAGCATCTATGACATCGGCGTTGAGGATGAAGGCGACGAAGCGGATCGGATCATCATCCAGCCCGGAGATGGCAAGTATCTGTTCGTCTATCCGTTCGTCAAGACACGCGCCTGGTACGCTCTCCCGCACGAGGAACGCCAGCGCATGATGACCGAACACATCCGCGTCGGACGTAAATATCCGCAGATCAAGCTGAATACCACCTATAGCTTCGGCTTGGATGATCAAGAATTTGTCGTCGCGTTCGAGGGCGATAAAACTTCTGATTTCCTTGATCTGGTGATGGAACTGCGCGACACCGAAGCCAGCCTCTACACCCTGCGCGATACGCCGACATTCACCTGCATCAATATGAGCCTGCCGGAAGTGATGGATAGTCTCGGTGGCGCACAGATCGCGGATCGCGCTGGCGCAGATATGCAGGTCACAACCGGGTGGGTGCAGGCCGTTCGGGTGGAAGAACTCCCACCGGGGAATAATACAAAGGTCTACCTGGGTAGCCAGCAGGTCGCTATTTTCAACGTTGGCGGCAAGTTGTACGCGCTCAATAACCGCTGTTCGCACGCGCGCGGTCCGCTCTGCGAAGGGCATATCTCCGATCAGAATGGCACACCGTTCGTCACCTGCCCCTGGCACAAAGCCGATTTCGATCTGAATACGGGCGAAGTTTTGGATGGACCAATCCGTACTCCGGTGCAATCCTATGCGGTGCGTACAGGCGACGATGGCTTTATTTACGTCGCGGAAAAATCATTCGCAGAATCCGAACTGGCAGGTACTGATTGATGCTGGAAAACAGCCGTTTTATTCGCGCGTGCTGCCGCCAGACGGTAGACGCAACCCCGGTTTGGTTCATGCGACAAGCCGGACGCTATATGCCGGAATATCGGGCAATCCGTGAGAAGGTCAGCATGTTGGACGCGATCCGCACCCCGGAGATCGCGCACCAGATTACGATGCAGCCGATCAATGCGTTCCATCTGGATGCCGCGATCCTCTTTGCCGATATTCTGATTCCTCTAATCCCAATGGGGATCGATCTGGATTTCATCAAAGGTGAAGGGCCGCAGATCAACACGCCGATCCGCACGCTTGCCGATGTGGAAAAACTGCAACTCCTGCCTGCCGCCGAAACCATGCCTTTCATTGCGGAATCCGTCCGCAGCCTGAGCGCCGAACTCACACCGCGTAATATCCCATTGATTGGGTTCGCGGGCGCACCGTTCACGCTGGCGAGTTATGCCATCGAAGGCGGCGGCTCGAAGAATTACGAAAACTCGAAGGGTATGATGTGGAATGCGCCGCAGGTCTGGCACGCTTTCATGGAAAAACTCGTCGGCGTCCTGACCGATTATCTGACCCTGCAAGTACAGGCGGGTGTATCCGCCTTGCAGATTTTTGATTCGTGGGCGGGGGCGCTCGGTGCGCGCGATTTTGCGACCTATGCCGCGCCGTATACCAAAACGCTAATCCAGAATGTGCGTAAACTCGGCGTCCCGGTGATCTATTTCAGTACCGGAATGGGCGCACTATCCGATCAAATCAGTGATCTGGGTAGCGACGTGGTGAGCATCGATTGGCGCACGCCGCTGGATCGGGCGTGGCAGGAAATTGGCTACGACAAAGCGATTCAGGGCAATCTTGATCCGGTGATGTTGTTTGCAGAATGGGATGTCCTCAAGGGTGCTGTGGATGAAATTCTGGCGCAGGCGGGTGGGCGTCCGGGGCATATCTTCAATCTCGGACACGGAATTCTGCCCGGTACGCCGATTGATACGGTGCGCCGCCTTGCCGATTATGTCCACGAACATACAACCGAACCGATAGGTTAATCATGCCGCGAATTGTGATCATTGGCGGGGGTGTAACCGGATTATCCGCCGCGTGGGAATTGCAACAGCGCGGGATCGATTATACGCTGCTGGAATCATCCGGGAGGTTCGGAGGCAAGCTGATGACGGAACACGTCAATGGCTTCATCATCGAATCGGGCGCGGATTCCTTCCTGACCAGCAAGCCTGCGGCGCTCCAACTCTGTGATGAAATCGGCTTCACCGGAAATCTGATTCCGACCAACACCGAACAGCGCGCGGTGTATCTCTATCGTGGCGGGACGTTGTACCCTTTCCCGAAAGGGATGCGCCTGATTGTTCCGGTAGACACCGAAGCCTTCCGCAATTCCTCTCCGATGCTCTCCGATGAAGGCAGAGCGCGTATGCTGGATGAAATCAACATCCCGCCACGCATGGATTCCGCCGATGAAAGCCTTGCCTCATTCGTGCGGCGGCGGTTTGGCGAAGAAGCGCTGGAAGTATTCGGCGGCTCGCTCCTGTCGGGGATTCATGTCGGCGACCCGGAAGAACTCAGCATCTCCGCGACCTTCCCGGATTATCCCAAAATGGAACGCGAACACGGCAGTCTGATTCGCGCCTTGCAATCACAGCCTACACCCAAACCACATTTCAGCGCGGCGTTTGTTTCGCCAACGGCGGGCATGAGCGCATTCCCGGCTGCAATTGCAAAAAAACTGACGGGTGATGTGCGGTTGAATAGTTCCGTCGCATGTGTTTATCCGAATCAATCAGTACAGTTGAAAAGCGGCGAACGGATGCACACCGATGGTGTTATCCTCACCACGCCGACCCGAACCGCTGCCAGCCTGATTACGCCAATTTCAACAGAACTGATGATGATGCTGTCGCTGGCAAAAGCGAACAGTTCCGGCACAATCACGCTGGGTTATCGTGCCGATGATTTGAACTATTCACTGGATGGCTATGGTTTCGTGATTCCACGCACCGAGCCGACGCATATCACCGCCTGCACCTGGTCGAGTACCAAACTGGCGGGACGTGCGCCGGAAGGCTATGCGCTGTTGCGGGTGTTCGTTGGCGGGAGCGGTGAACGCGAACGCGATATGGATTTGAACGATCAGGCGTTGATCGCCTTAGCCGTCCGTGAATTGCAGATGATCATGGGCATTGACGCTATCCCGGTGCTGACCCGTGTCAACCGTTGGCGTAATGCCAGCCCGCAATATGAAGTGGGACACCTCGAACGAGTAGCACAAATGCAAAGCCTGTGCCCGCCCTGGTTGTCTCTGGCGGGTTGTTCCTATGACGGTGTGGGCGTCCCGGATTGCGTTCGGCAAGGGCGCGCGGCTGCCGCAAATTTATCGGAAATGTTATGAGTCGCTATCCAACCAATACCATTGAAGATCAAAACGATCCAGCCTTATTCCAGACTGAAGCACAGCAATACGACGCCATTTTGATTGTCTCCTTCGGCGGGCCGGAAGGTATGGACGATGTGATCCCCTTCCTCGAAAACGTTCTGCGCGGGCGCAACGTTCCCCGCGAACGGATGGAAGAAGTCGCCCATCACTACGCACTGTTTAACGGCGTCAGTCCGATCAATGCCCAAAATCGCACGTTGATCGCAGCATTGCGCGAAGAACTTGATGCCAGTGGAATCCACCTGCCGATCTATTGGGGCAACCGCAACTGGCAACCATACCTGGCGGATACCATGCAACAGATGACGGAAGATGGCGTCAAACACGCGCTGGCGTTCGTCACCAGTGCCTATAGTTCCTATTCCGGGTGTCGCCAATACCGGGAAAATATCCATCAAGCACAAGCGCAGGTTGGAGAGAGTGCGCCGCAGGTTGATAAACTGTGTATGTTTTACAATCATCCACTGTTTATCGAAGTGAATGCGGAAAATCTGCGAAACGCACTGGAACAAATTCCGGCAGAACGCCGCAACACCGCTAAAGTTGCGTTTACGGCGCACAGCATCCCGGTCAGCATGGCAAACACTTCCGCATACGTGGCGCAATTACAGGATGCGTGCGGGTTGGTTGCAGAAGCGGTTGGTATTACCGATTGGCAATTGGTCTATCAGAGCCGCAGTGGTACGCCTTCGCAGCCCTGGCTGGAGCCGGATATTCTCGATCATATGAAAGCAATTCGTGAAGCTGGCGCAAGAGATGTTGTGATACTACCCATTGGTTTTGTCTCTGATCATGTGGAAGTGATGTATGACCTCGGTACGGAAGCCAAAGCACTCGCGGGTGAGATCGGACTGAACTTCGTTCTTGCGCCGACAGTCGGCACGCATCCTCGCTATATCCGCATGATCCGCGATCTGATTGTGGAGCGTATGATGGAGAAGCCGGAGCGCCCTTATCTCGGCACGCGCGGCCCTAACCATGATTTTTGTCCGGCAGATTGCTGTCCGGGGATGGCACGCAAACCGGGTTGACCTCATCCCAATCAAGGAGTGAGGCCAAATCAACTTATTTCGCCTTCAGCGCGGCGGTAGCGTGGTCTTCGATTTCCTCGATAACCTCATCCACATCATGCCCATCGTAGAAGCCTTCTTCAAGCGGTTCGTTGACCTGTTCCTCAGCCTCGCCCCACGACGCGGAGTATGGAGCGAAACGGGAATAGGCTAGCCCGTCGATGAATATCTTGCTGTTGGCAGGTTTGGCAGTCGTGTCAAGGAATACTGGCGACTCTGCCACTGCCTTGAGCGAAGGCACACTGCGCCCGGTCCTGGCGAGCAGGGTTTGCCCTTCTGTGCCAGCGGCAAACTCGATGAACTTCCAGGCGTTGTCTTTCTGTCCGGCTTTGGTCATGCAATAGCCATCGGAGAAAAGGAGCGTGGCTTGTGCTTTCCCCTTCGGGAACGGCGCAACATCCCAATCAAACGAGGCTTTGCGGAGTGTTGGGGTCAGGCGGCGGCTGAACAGGATCATGCCTTCTGTACCCGCGAGGAAGCGATCCGCTGGTGTGCGCGCACGAACGGCGGTTTCGTCCGGGACGACCTTATACTTGTTTTGCAGGTCGAGGAAGGCTTGTAATCCTGCTTTGCCTTCGGGCGTATCCAGCGTGAATTTGGTGGGTGCGGCGTCGTTATCGACGAACGAACCACCATTGATCCACAGGAACGGCAGCATGTTGGCGATCCCCACCTTCACGCCCGCGCCATATTGTGCTTCCTGCGGCTTGTCCAGATTAGTGGTCAGCGCCTGTGCATCCTTCAAAAATTCGTCATATGTCCAGTCATTGGCTGGATATTTCAGTTTGGCTTTATCGAATAGGGCTTTGTTGTAGTAGACAACCAGCGGAGAAGCATTCTGCGGCAGGCACTGCAACGCGCCATCGGTGGTTGTGAATGGCTTGAGCGCCTGTGGGTAGAAGTCGTCTTTCTTGAAGGCTTTGCTCTTTTCCAGATAGGGTCCGACATTTTCCAGTACGCCCTTGCTGGAAAATACGCCAAGCTCACGGTACGTAAACATGAACACATCTGGTGGTTGACCGCCAGCCAGCGCCGTTGTCAGACGCAGGCGGTAATCGTCGGATTCTTCCGCGCCGCTGAATTCGTCTTCACCATCGGTGAAAACCAGTGAAGCCTGTAGTGCAGGGTCTTTTTTGTTGAAGGCATCGACAAGGCTCTTGTACGCCGCCTCTTCGCCGGGGTCACCGAACGCATAGAACCGAATTGTTGCCGTCTGCGCTTTCGCCGGCGTGTGCAGTGCTGTAAACAGGCTGCATGTGATCAGAAATGCCACCACGAATTTTTTCAACATCAGGCTTTCCTTATGTTGTGGAAAATACTAATAACCTGATTCTATGCAATACAGGCTCAGATGGGATAACCTCACTAAAGATAAATACATTTAAATTTTAGATTCATCTCATTTTGATAAAAATTAAAATTAGTTTCTATATGTTATATATCGCGTTAAATTCATTCGATGCCCGGCAGCCTGCTGTCCGGGCATCGGCGGTAAGGTTATTCGCTCGTTTTGGATTCAAAAAATTTCGGCATTTGCAGCCGAACCGGGCTGAATACATCCAGCGTTTCTGCCTCGGAGAGCGTCTTCACCGAATGCGGCACATTCGATGGGATGATGACCGAATCGTCGGCATTCAAAACAACGGTCTGACCATCAATGGTCATTTCGAGCGCTCCACGCAATACATAGGTAACCTGTTCCTGTACATGCTGATGATGTGGGACTTGCCCGCCGTCGGGAAAGAACCAGTGCAACACCGTCATGTTGTCACCGTGACCGACCAGTTGATAGCGCAATGGCCCAAATTCTTCTGTTGCCAGCGTTTCATGCTGGGCGATAATTGTGCGATCCATCGTGATTCCTTAGCTTATACGGTAGGGATTTCGAGTATAACCTATGGCCTGGGGATTCGCGGAAGCAACCGGAGGATGAAGAAGCTGTTTGCCCCGGTTTTCAAGCCGGGGCAGGAATCGAACGGCAGGATTATCTGGCTGGTGCAGCCCCAACGCAGCTAGTCGGAATGAAAACGGTTATATCACCAGCGATGAAAACTTCTGTCCACGCTTTACCATCTGAGCCTTTGACCGGAAAAGGATAGATGTACCATGTCTGCCCCTGAAGTAGTTTTTCACCGGGGATAAGGTCTTCGGCAGGTTCATCATATACGCCGACGGTGCAAACAATCGTCCGCAGTACGAAGCCGTCGGGGATGCTGGTTTCGGATTTCTCTTCCTCTTCCTGGGCATCCGGGCAAGTCTTTGTCTGTGCATTGATGACGGTGGCCTCACCGATTCTGAGGGTGATGACAAATGTCCCCGGCCCCACGATATATGAACCGGACGCCGAACTGAAAAACACGGTAGAACCGCTATAGTCAATTCTCACCGAGCCTTCGCCACCGGAGCCGCCTGCCCAGCTAACAACTACATTGTCTTTAGAATCGCAGAAAACAGAGCCGGTTGGCGCGGCGAACGCTTTGGTCTGGAAGCCCACAAAGGCCAAAACAAAGGCAACGAAAACAAAAAGCAAACGTTTCATGATATAGTCCCCTTTAGCCAATTTTGAGTATATGGCAATACTGAAGCCTGCATAAAACCATTTCTGATAAATTCAGAAAAAATTCATAGCAACGCAATCCTTTAGTCGCTCAGATTGAATGCAGCGGTGTGTATTCACGCCTTTGAATAATTAAAAGCGAGCAAATAAATCATAAAATAGTGATAGTAGTATCGAACACTGGCGATTAGCGCACTATAGGTCTACAAGGTAAAGAAAAAGTAAATTCCCTCCCGGTTTCGATAATATTCCGCTAGTCCACTCTTGCACGAATCATATTACGGGATCAATATTTGTATCTCGGTCTTGAATCCGCATGTATCCTGATGTTCCCTGTGTCCTTAACGGAGACCTATCGTGACGAAAATCCGCGCCATTGCCGTTGTCATTCTCGTTTTGTTTTTTATCTATCCTGCATATCATGCACAGGCGGCGGGCGTGGTTACCAATTGCAGCAGCTATACCGCTCCCGGCGGTTTACAGGCAGCCATTGCAGGCGGCGGAACAGTAACATTCGCTTGCAGTGGAACGATCATTATTCCGGCAACGATAAACGTCACGAGCAGCCTCACCATAGATGGCGCAGGACAATCGGTGATCCTCAGTGGAAATGATACTGTTCGACTTTTTAACATGACCAGCAGCAGTGTAACGTTTACACTCAGAAATTTATCTGTTGTGCATGGGCGAGATAATCACGGGGCGGCGATCCTGAATATTTTTGCGACGGTCATAATTACCAATGTTATTTTCGATAGTAATACCGGAACAATAGGCGTTGGGGGAGCAATCAATAGCGCGGCTGGCACATTGATCATTGATTCCAGCCAGTTTACAAATAATCGTTCTGGAGATAATGGTGGAGCAATCGTTGCCCAAACGGGCAATATTACTTCGGTTACCAACAGCACTTTTTCGTTTAACACTGCTGGTGGAACCAGTGGAGCATTTAGCAATACAGGTTCACTGACTACAATCTCTGGCAGCACTTTTAACAACAACACGGCGGCGAGGGATGGAGGCGCAATTAATCATACAAGTGCTGGTGGATATACCCTGACCATCTCAAATAGCACAATTGTCAATAACAGGGGTAATTTTGGCGCAATTTCCAATAACAGTTCCAGTACGTCTGTTTTTATTTACAACTCCACGATTGCCAACAACGTCTCTACTTTTGGGGCAGGTGGCGTGTATGGTGACTGGCAGCCGATTATCCTTTCCAACACCATATTATCAAATAATACGTTGATTTCTGGCACTCAGCGGAATTGTATGGGGGCGGGCATCACAGACAATGGAAATAACATTAGCTTTCCCGATGCCACCTGCGGTGCGGGCGTTTTGGTTGCCGATCCAAAGCTGGCTCCGCTGGCAAATAATGGCGGCCTGACTCAGACAACGGCGCTCCTCTTCGGTAGCGCGGCGATTGATGCGGGAAGCAATACAGTCTGTGCGGCTACACCTGTGAATAATCTCGATCAACGCGGAGTCGTGCGCCCTATCGACGGCGAGGGTAATGGCAGCATCATCTGTGATATTGGAGCATTTGAGGCTCCACTTACGCTGCCAACCAGCACACCGACCAATACCCCAAGCGCAACACCCACAGCGACAGAGACGGCAACGCCAACCATGACGCCCTCCCTGATGCCGACCAGCACCGCAACACTGTCAGCAACACCGACGGACACGCCAACTTATACGCCAACGGCTACAGAAACTGCTACCCACACACCGACAGAAACCATCACGCCAACAATGACACCTTCGCTAACGCCGACGAGTACCATAACTCAGTCAGCGACATGGACAAACACGCCGACTCATACGCCCATTCCGCCGCGCCCGGATACTATCGGGGTATATAAAGATGGAAATTGGTATTTACGGAATAGCAATACGTCTGGTCAGGCAGATATTTATGCAACCTATGGGGGTGATCCTTCCGATTTGCCAGTTGTCGGGGATTGGGATGGCGATGGCATAGACACACTTGGCGTATATCGTGTCAGTGAAGGGCGTTTCTACCTGAGCAATAGCAATGTTGGCCCAACCTCCACTTATGTTGTCGTCTTGTTCGGCAATCCGAATGACACGCCCTTTGCTGGCAAATGGATAAACACAATGACAGGTGATGGCGTTGGGGTTTATCGTAATTCCAACGGCATTTTGTATCAGAAGGTCGATCTGACCAATGGATTCAGCGACTATTTTGCCATCTATGGAAATCCGGGCGATAAAGGTTTTGCGGGCGACTGGAACGGCGATGGGCTGGATAGCATCGGGGTATATCGCTCCGCCGATATAATGTGGTATCTGACCAACAACAGTGAACCTTCCGGGGTTACCTATAGCGATGTGAACTTTATCTGGGATATACAAACGAAACATCCGGTAGTGGGCGATTGGGATGGAAATCTGACCAGCACTGGCGGATATTTTGATCCGGTCACTGGTTTGTTTTCGCTGAATAATGTCAACACCACACCTGGCACGCTGAATACCTTTGCGTTCGGCCCATTCGGTGCAATCCCTATCGCAGGGAAATGGGTAACGGGTACACAACCGAACCTGTCAGGCGTGATTGGTAGCGGTGGCTCTCATAATTCCAATAACAACCCTTCGGGTGGCGCAGACTAAACAGTTTCAGTAGAGGCGAACAAATAGACCGTTCGCCTCTTCATTCTTCCTGGTGGATTGAGAAAACCGATTCGTCTAACTCATCTGGTTTAGCCATGTCACCGATTTTTCCAGCCCCTCTTCCAGCCCGATTTTCGTCTGAAAACCGAGTTCGTGTTTGATTTTGTCGATCCTGTAGCCCTGATTCCGGCAGAAAATCAGGATGGCGTGGCGTGTGAGAGGCGGGTCGTTTTGAATGTGCAGCTGCCTATAGGTGAACTGCATCAGGCGGGCGAGTGTCAACGCAACAGGCACGGGGAAATTCAGTCGGGGCTTCGGCTTGCCCAGATAACTTGCGAAGGCATCTACATATTCGCGCCATGTCGTGTCAATATCATCGCGCAGGTTAAAGGCCTGACCAATTGCGTTCGGTGCGGTTGCAGCCTTTACGATTAAATCAACGCCGTTATCAATGTAGAGTAATCCCGCGTGAGTGCGCCCCCCGCCGAAAACCGCCATAGTGCCACGCTGAATGTGTTCGCCTATTTTCTGAGTAAATTCAGTGCCGCGTGGCCCGTATACACTGACCGGGCGAATGATGGTTATCGGCAGTTTGTGACTGTGCCACGCATCCCAAACGATCTGTTCGCCCTTTCCCTTGCTGATGTTATAGGGCAGGCCGGGGATTCCGGTAATCGGATAGGTTTCATCGCCGGGTTGCACCGGATAGCCATATACATCGGTGGTGCTGATGTGTACAAAACGTTCGAGTTTATCGCCTTTCAGTGCCGCATCTACGATGTTCTGAACGCCTTCGACATTGGCTTTATGGAACATCTCCGGCGTACCCCAGTCGGCGGAAAGCGCCGCACTGTGATAAATGATCTGTATACCCGAAACGGCTTTTTGCAGAATATCCCGGTCATCCAGACCGCCGTAGATGGTTTCTATCGGCAAGCCCTGCAAATGATGTAATCTGCTTGTTGAGCGCGCCAGAATGCGTACCTGCATTCCTTCGCTGACCAATCTTTCGACCAGATGCCCGCCGATGAATCCGCTTGCACCCGTGATCAGGACTTTCATACCTGCGCCTCAGCCTGGGTATCAAAGATCACTCAATATCGACGCGGCGCACCTGGCTCACATTGAAATTGCGATCCCGTTCCAGAATCGAAGTCAGGATCAGCTTGGCGAAGCGGAAGAACTCTTTCATGTTGTCCAGCCGTGTGATGTAGTGCGCGGCGAGGCGCTGATCGCTGTCGTTCATCGTGGGAATATCGGCGCGTAGTTGCTCAATATTGCTTTCGAGTGTATCCAGCGCGGTGTTCACGTCGCGCAGTTCGCGGCTGCCGAGGACATTGGTCAGGACGCGCCAGAGATCACTTTCGGCTTCGTAATACTTGCGCCGATCTCCGCGTACCCAGACTTCGCGCACGATCCCCATGTTTTCCAGCGTTCGCATATTCATACTGACGCTGGCTTTGGAAATATCCAGGTGTGCCAGCATATCATCGAGGCTCATTGGTTCCGGGGAGAGCAACAGCGCACCGTACATCTTGCCCATGACTTTGTTATAGCCAAAATAGGCAGCCAGTTGACCCAATCCTTCCAGCATATTGTCATTCACGGCGCGCAGGCTTGGGTTAAGCGGCGCGGGCGGGAGCAAAGGATTGTCGTCCTGAAAATCTTCTGACCGGAAATCTGATTCTGCCATCAATGTCGCCTCGTGAACTGTGCTGATCGTATCAGGGTGCGTGACGATAGGCAAGTTATCGTTCTGGATCATTCTCCCATGATCGGGGTCAGATAGCGCAAAAAAACAGCCTCCATCTCCTCAAAGACTTCATCGAATGTCAATTCGCCGGATTGATGCGCCATGCCCAGCATCGCCTTCATAATCACCATACACACCAGGCTATACTTACGGCGTTCCTTCGGGCTGAGTTGCGGGCGTGCCAGCGCCAGTGCTGCGTCGTTGCGCGCCAGAAATGTGTCGTCCATTGCACGGATCGTTTCTGCAACAAACGTCGGGCCGAGCGCATTGGAAAAGATCACCCGGAAATCGCGGTTATCACGCAGAAATTCCTTCAACGGTACGAAGATGATTTTGAGGCTTTGTTCCAGCGTCAGCCCCGGAAAGGATTCGACGTTCATTCCCTCGAAAACCACTGTTGCACGCGCGACATAACGCTCTACCAGCGCCCTTAGAATATCTTCCTTATTGATAAAGAACTGATACAGCGAACCTACCGAGGTGTTGGCGCGTGTCGCAATCATCATAATGGTGGCATTTTCGTAGGTGACTTCGGAAAACACTTCGGACGCAGCGTCCAGAATTGCAGCGACGCGACGCTCTCCGCGTTTTTGTTTGGGCTTGGTACGAGTTTCCATAACGACCCCTATTGACAACCCATAATTCTATCCTATAATCTGAAACGTGAATATGAATTCATATTCATAATTATAACTCAGGAGCGGCATCATGCAACGCGAGATCACGGTCAAAGGCGCAAAAATTATCGTTCACGAAAGTGGGCGTGGTACACCGATTCTTTATCTGCACGGTTCGCCGGATACAGGTGAAATGTGGTCGCCACTAATCAAGCAGGTGGGCGATCAATTCCGTCACCTCGCCATGGATATTCCCGGTTTTGGTGGTTCGACCATGCCAGACGATTTTTCGCTAACGCTCGATAACATGGCAGATTTCATCTGCGAATCGCTTGGAGCGTTGCAGGTCACGGAGCCGGTGATTCTGGTGATGGCAGATTTTGGTGCGCATTATGGGCTTGCGTTCGCTGTCAAATATCCTGACAAAGTGCGCGGCATGGCGATCACGAATACCAATTTCTTCCGCGATTATCAGTGGCATTCCTTCGCTAAACTTTACCGTGTGCCGCTGATGGGCGAAATCCTGATGGCGAGTTCATCGAAGAAGATGATCAGCAACACACTCAAAAACTTTGCGCCTGCGCTACCCGCCGATTATGTGGAACAGTCTTATGCAACCGGGTTTGGTTCTCCAAAGACACGCAAGGCAATCCTGCGGATGTATCGTTCTCGCAGTTCCAGCGACTTTGCCGGATGGGACGATAAACTGCTGGCCTTGATGAAACAAAAGCCAGCAATTGTTCTTTGGGGAGATCGTGACCCATTCATTACGCCAACGTTCGCGGATCGGTTTGTGGGTGCGCAGGTGCATCACTTCGCAGATTACAGCCACTGGCTGCCGTTGGAGACGCCAGAGAAATATGCCGACAAGCTGAAAACGTGGCTTGCCGGGATTTAAGCACCAACATCCATGTCACGGCTCTGAAGAGCCGTGCTATGATCGATGATTCAACTGTGAAGACTAACCTCACATTTGATCTATTTGCACTAACGATTACAGATCAAGCAAACAGAGCGCTATCACAACGTAGCTATTGCTTGTAGCCCGGTGCTTTAGCGCCGGGTCGATTGGCGTATAGGGCAATATTCAACTGGAACGGATTACCGACAACACCTTCTGTGCGGCGTTATGTCCGGCAATCCCGCTGACGCCGCCACCGCGTTTCGCGCCTGCGCCACAAATGAAGATGTTCGGGAATTGAGTCTCAACGCCCCACGTTCCGATCTCTTCTTCGCGCTCTGCAAAAGGCCACGCCAGATCGCGGTGGAAGATATTGCCGCCAGTCATCGCCAGTTCGTGTTCGAGATCAACCGGGCTTTTCGCGGCAATGCACTGGTTTCCATAGGCATCTATGGTCAAACAGTTCTCTATCGGCTCTCCCAGAACGCTATTGATCCCGGCAAGATAGCGGCGCAATGCTTCGGCTTTGACCGTTGTGTTATCTGCTTCAAATAACGAATAGGGCATATCCAGCCCGAACAGCGTCAGGGTATACAGACTTTTCGCCGTTTCACCGAGGATTGAGTGATCGGTCAGAGAGTGGCAATACATTTCACCCGGTGGCACATCCGGCATTTTCCCGGCTGCGGCCTGCGCATAGCTGGCTTGCATCGCTGCATAGCCCTCATTGAAGTGGAATGTTCCGCAGAAAGCATCCTTTGCCGTGACGTTTTCCGCCAGCAAACGCGGTAAACGAGTCAGCACCATATTTATCTTGAATACTGCGCCATTAGGCTTGGTTGGTGCTGGCGTACCGGTCAGGTCGGCGAAGATATTGGGCGTTGCATTCACGAGGACAAAACGTGCCGAAACCTTGCGCGGTTGCTCATCCATGATGAACTCAATTTCGTTTGTCGGCCCGTTGTGAACATGCGTGACGCTGCAATTTGTGAGCAGTTCCGCGCCTGCCTTTTGTGCAACATCGGCTAGCGCGCTCGTTAATGCGCCCATCCCGCCGACAGGGACACGCCATTCGCCTGTTGCATTTCCAATCACATGATAGAGGAAGGTACGATTTTGCAACAGGCTGGGATCGTGTGCAGTCGTCAGTGCGCCGATTTTACCATCGGTAAAAACCGTTCCACGAACGAGATCATTCTTAAAATTGGCTTCAATCGCTTCGCCAAGCGGACGCTCCACGAACCAATCCCACGCGAGACGGGATGATGCACTATCAAATTGTTTGAGCAATTCCGCCCGCGATTGCAACGGCGATAGCAAGGTAGGCCAGACCCGTTTGGCGAATACGCCCGTCAGCCCATAGAACTCCTGAAATGCGTTGTACTCGTCGGCAGTTTCGGTGAAATCCACAAACGAATCGCGGGTTGCTGCCGCTGACTGATTACTGATCAACAGTCCGGTTTTGCCATCGGCAGAAGGGGTGAACGACGCGATGCGACGACGGCGCGTTTCGATATTCAACCCCAAATCCTGCATGATTTTTTGCGGGAACAGGCTCACCAGATAGGCATAAGCGGAGAGGCGCACATCGACGCCGGGGAAAGCACGCTCGGAAATCGCCGCGCCGCCCAATGCCGCACGCCGTTCCAACACGAGGACGCGCAATCCGGCTTTGCTCAAATAGGATGCGGCGACAAGGCCATTATGCCCGCCGCCGACAATCACAACATCATAGTTTGTTTGGAGGGGAGAAGTCATTAATTATTTTTCCAGAGTGCATGATTTTTGTCGATTCGATTATAGACGGTCACTTGAATCTCCGAGCAAAAATCATGCCAAAGTACCACTCCTCTGGAACAATTAGGGTCTAATCTGAACAATTTGTGATCGAAAAATAAGTGCTTGATGAGAAAAATTTCAAAATTAGTTGAAGGTTCAATCATTTCAAAATACAATGTCAAATGAAATATACAAACAAAACACACGCTCTTTTGTACGTTTTTGCAGAGCCTTTTACTGCAAATTAGTTTATATAGGTGGTAGTATGCGAAACCATTCTTCTCGCGTGCTGACGATTCTGTTTATCCTCAGTGCGCTCGTTGTTGGTTCGTTCGGGACGCAAGTCGGCGGAGTGCATTCTGTCCGTGCGGCCTCGAATGATAATAATGTGGAATGGGATGGCCTCTTCCACGACCAGAGTCCCCAATTTTTTAATCCCTATGAACCGACAGCCAGCACGCCAATTGTGCTGAAGCTGCGCGTCTTCAAGAACGACATCACCAGCGCCAATGTCAAATATTATGATGCCGGGACAAACAGCACTAACTGGCTGCCGATGTCCTACCTGAACGACGATGTGACGGGAACATTCAGCTATTACACCGCCACTATTCCCGCTTCAAACAGCAAGAAATATTATCGGCTACAGGTGAACGACGGCAGCAACACGGCGTGGCTTGGGCGCTATAGTGTCACCGCTGCCGAAGAAACCTTTAACGACTTCTTCGTCTTCCCGGATTTCAAAATGCCAGAATGGGCAAAGACCGCGATCTATTATCAAATTTTCCCGGATCGCTTCCTCGATGGAAACCCCGCCAATAATCTACTTTATAGCGTTGATACTACAGGCACAAATCCCGATCACGTTTCTCCAGTGGGTGGTCTTTGTCCGTTCGGAAGTTATCTCTATGGCGCGTATTGTGCCTATAATCACGCTAACTGGAATGAACTACCTGCACAACCACCTAATGGCGAGGATATGTTTGGCGGCGACCTGGCGGGTATCATCAACAAGATCAATCCCTATCTCAAGCAAACGCTTGGCGTGAATGCGCTCTATCTCAACCCGATTTTCCAGTCACCAAGCAACCACAAGTATGATACACAGGATTATGCACAGGTTGACCCAACCTTCGGGACTAACGCCGATCTGCAAACCCTGATCACTACCGCGCACAACAGCAGCGGGCCAAACAACTATCGTATGTCCGTCCTGCTGGATGGTGTATTCAACCATACCAGCGACTGGCATCAGTGGATGGATCACAATCATTTGTATGGCACTGATGGCGCGTTCGAGAGCCAGACAAGCATTTGGTATAACCGCTATGCCTTCCCGACATGGCCTAACAATTACTGCGGTTGGTTCGGGTTCAGCAGCCTGCCGAAGCTTAATTTTGGCGATGCGGGCGTGAAGGACGACATTTACCGCGATCCGAACTCGATCATGTTGCGTTATCTGAAAGCGCCCTATGGGATCGACGGCTGGCGCTATGACGTAGCCAACGAAATTTCCTCCATCACCGATCTTCAGAATTGCTCTGGTACGGATAATCACGCCATCTGGCAGGATATGCGCAGCTATGTAAAAGCTGTGAATCCCGAAGCTCTGATGCTCGGTGAATACTGGCAAAACGGTAATAGCTGGATTCTCGGCGCGAACGAGTGGGATTCGCTGATGAACTACAACGGTCACGCTACGCCGTTGAGCAAGTGGATCAACTGCTCACAGGTTCACGGTGAAGACCCCGGCTGTATCAACGCCTCGTCGTTCAACGGATGGGTGCAGGGCGCGCGCAACGACTATCCCTGGAATGTGCAGTTGACGCTGATGAATTCGCTCAGTACGCACGATACTAGCCGCTTCCTGTTCCGTGCTGGTGGCAGCGTCCAGAAGATGAAACTGGCGACGATTTTCCAGATGACATGGCTCGGCGCACCGTCGATCTATTATGGCGACGAAGTTGGCCTGAGTGGTGACAACGACCCGGATAACCGCCGCACTTTTGATTGGGATGCCAACCATTGGGATATGGGGATACTTGACCTGACCAAAGACCTAATCGCCGCGCGCAAGCAATATTCATTCCTCAGTACAGGATCGGTCAAGACGCTGATCAGCGGCGTGAATGATACCAACAACACCTTCGCCTTTGGGCGCTGGAATAACAGTGGATGGGCGCTCGTTGGGCTGAACAATAGCGACACAGCACAGAATATCACCCTGAGCGCGTTCGACCTCAGCATCCCGAACGGCACAGTGATGACCGATCTGGTCAACGGTGGAAATTACACCGTCACCAGCGGCACAATCACCGTCAACGGTGTTGCTGCGCGTAATGGTGTGGTACTGGTTGCCAGCAGCGGCGGTGGTCCAACACCAACCCCGACCACTACGCCCCTCCCACCAATGGCGGATACGATTGGCGTGTATAAGGATGGCGTGTTCTATCTGCGTAACAGCAATACATCGGGGGTCGCAGACATCACCGCTGTGTTTGGCGGCGCTCCGAGCGATCTCCCGGTTGTTGGTGACTGGAACGGCGACGGGGTGGATACCATCGGCGTCTATCGTAACGATGTCGGCGTGTACCTGCTTTCCGACAGCAACACCTCACCAACGGTCACATACAGTCTCGTATTCGGGAATCCCGGCGACACACCGTTCGCGGGACGCTGGACACCAGATATGATTGGCAGCGGCGTCGGCGTCTATCGCAATAGCAACGGCATTCTCTATCAAAAGAAAGCACTGGTGACAGGCTTCTCCGATTACTTTGCTGTCTACGGCAATCCTGGTGATACCGGCTTTGCAGGCGACTGGAATGGCGACGGCTTCGATAGTATCGGTATCTATCGTCCGAACGACCAGACCTGGTATCTGACGAACAACAGCGAACCGAGCGGGATCACGTTCAGCGATATTAATTTCGTCTGGAATATCTGGGTGACCAACGCAATCACCGGCGATTGGGATGGTGATCAGGTATCAACAGTGGGTTATCGTTCGTTCGACTTCGGCGTCTTCGTACTTCATGATGCAAATAGTACAGCAGGTGCGGATACCAGCTTCGCGTTTGGTCCGACGCCAGGACTTCCCATCGCGGGCAAGTGGGTCGCTCCGGCACGTCCCCCACTCAACAGCGTCGTCGGAATTCATCCGCCAGCATCATCTTCCAATGGAAGTAACGCAGGCTCCGGGGATTAAAAATAACTGACTTCTGACCTCTCTCCAGCCAAAAACGGAGAGGGGCCAGGTTTTGATATGAATGCAAGCCGCTCACGCCAGAAATACGGGTGTTCTCGAAATATACTGAAATGCGGTGAGGCAGAAAGGCTGGAGGTCTAGTTTGAGGGAATCTGGTAGATCGGTTCGAGGAGCGCGTGATGATACCAGATATTCCGAATGAACCCTTCCCGAAAATTACCATCGGGTAGTGTTTTCAGGGCTGTTTCCATATATTCGCGGAATAGCGCCCGGAGCTTATCGGCCTCTGTGAAGCGTCCGCGCCGTTCGACGACCTGAATCACGCGCCAGAAATCCAGGCCGGGATGCAGCAGGAAACTATAGCGATGTTCTTCCAGAAGCCCGATCATCGCAGAGATGCGGCCATAGGCTTCGTCAAGCGCCCCGGTCATCATATCCAGTTCCGCGAGAGCAGCATCGGTTTCTGCCAGCAACGCGACATAGCCACCACTCTCAAAGCCTGTACGCGCTTCCTGAAAATGCGCCTCGGCCTGCTTCAAATCCCGTTTATTCAGATACATATTCCCGATGTTCAACAACGCCTGGCTGATGCTGACGGTTGCGCCCAGCGCCCGCAACGTACTCAACCCGCGTATGGCATAGGCAAGGGCTTCATCGTTGGCGCGTCGATGGGTAGCAATCACGCCGAGATAGATCAGGCTGCGTGCCTCGCCTGCCGCCGCGCCGATCTGGTGCAGAATCTTGTAGCCATCGTTCAGGTACGAATGCCCTTCGCTGAGTTGCCCCAGATCGACCAGTACAATTCCGATGTTGGTCAGAGTTTCCCCTTCGCTGCGCCGATCTCCGATCTGGCGGATGAAATCCAGTTGCCGCTTGAAGATGCCCAGTGCGTCGGCACGATCATTATCCCGTCCGAGGATTGCACCCAATGCCCCCAGACACTCTGCGATCAAAGGCCGATCATCCAGTTCTTCGGCCTGCACCAGCGCAAGCTGCGCCCGCCGCCGCGCCGCCGATGGACTCTCCATGTATATGTCATCGAGTTCCTGAAGCATCAGGCTGATTTGCTTGCGCGGGTCGCTCAGACGCTCCACCAGGACATGCAATTGGGGCAAGACGTTTTGCAATGCCATTCGCATGTTCAGATTGCGATAGACCTCACACAGCAGCATATACGCATCCCATGTCAGGACATCGTTTTCGATGGCAGTTGCCAGCGTGACCGCATCGGCAGCTTCATCGAGCGCTTCCTGCCAGCGGTTAAGCTGAATGAAATATTGAGCGCGGAAATTCTTGGTAATAACCTGCCAATCGGTACGGTCTGTCCAGGCAGTCAGGCGTGCCAGTTCACCGAGTTCGCCCTGCGCTTTTTCCGCTACCCCGACACGCAGCATAATCCGTATCCGTTCGCTGCGAATATTGAAGAGTTCCTCGTTGGTGATTAGCTGGGACATTGCCGAATCCGGCTTGTCTGCCAGAGTCAGGAGGTTATCATAATAGGTTAATGCCGCCATATTGGTATATTCGCGCTGGCACTTTCGCGCTGCCAGCAATAAATATTTCCATGTGTTGACTTTATCGCCAGATTCCGAGAAGTGGTGTGCCAGTTGTTCCACGCTATCGGGCGAGAGACGTTCCAGGACGAAGCCAACGGCGCGGTGCAGGTCGGTTCGCTGTGTGGAGAGCAGGTATTCGTAGGTGACTTCCTGAATAATCGTGTGCTTGAACACATAAGTCAGATCGGTTTTTCCATCATCAATATGGACAAATTCCCGTTCTTCCAGGCGATGCAGCACCATCAGGAGTTCATCATAATCGAGCGGGATGGGCAATGATTCCGCCAGAACGTGTACCTCAAAAGTGATACCAATCACTGCCGCGACTTTCAGCAGGAGTTTATCCGTCTCGCTCAGACGGTCAATGCGCGCCTTTACGATTTCCTGCACCGTCGCTGGCATATCCGACGCTTCCAGCGGTGTTTTTTCGATCTTTATCTTGCCATCACGCACCGTAATCACATTCGTCTCTCTGAGAGTATCGATCACCTCATTGATGAAGAACGGGTTGCCTTGCGCTCTTTGATAAACAAATTCGGCGAGTTCCGGCGGGATTTTGGCACGGAGTATGCTTTCCAGCAGTTGCCCCACTTCAACACGGTTTAAATCTGTCAGGAGGACTGCCGAATGAATGAACAATTCCGCGATCACGGAAACGATCTGCAACTCATGATCAATTTCAGCAAGCGGGCGATGCACCAGAGTTAATAAAACTGGCTCAGGATCGAGCATCAAACGGCGTGCCAGTTCTATCGCCAGCGCTTCCGAGACTTCATCAATCCAGTGGATGTCCTCGACGACGATCACAATGGGGCGACGGCGCGCACAAGCCAGCACAATATCTGTGATCAGTGTGAAAACAGCCTGTTTGCGCGTTTGCCCGCGTAGCGATTCCGTTGCGGGCGTTTCGGGAATATTGATGCCCAGAACATCGGAAAGCAGCGGCAGACGCACCAGCCAATCGGGGTTCAGCTCATGAAGGATGACGGACAGGCGCGAAATGCTTTCGTCGTCAACCACTTCATCCGGCATGAACCCGATAAGTTCTGCCACGATTTCCCGCCAGGGCAGATAGGCTGTGCTGCGCTCTGTGCTGCGACAATCTCCGCTGACGACTTTCAAGCCGCGTTCTATTGCCAGCGTTTCCAGTTCATGTACCAGGCGGCTCTTGCCGATCCCGGCTTGTCCTTCGATCCGCAGCACGCGCGGCAGATTCATCCCGACGGCTTTCAGCAATTTCTGGATTTGCGTTACTTCACTCACGCGCCCGATCAGTTCGCTGTTCAGCGGGCGACGATGTGTGCCAGAAGCGCGCGCATAGGGTTCATAAATAGGGATTTCATCCTCGCGCCCTTTGACGCGAATCGGCTGTAAATCCCGATATTTGACACGCTGATAAGTCCCGTTACGGACACGGGAAGAAACCAGAATCTGGTTCGGCTGGGCGCTGGTCATCAGACGCGCAGCGAGGTTTGTTTCATCGCCAATCGTGCTGTATTCATGCCGCACTTCGCCGCCAACGATGCCAGCATAGAGCAGCCCGCGACTAATCCCTATCCGAATCGAATCTATCCCCGGCTGGTGCTGCCCCCATTCGCGCAACGCAAGTGCAGCAGATACAGCGCGTTCGGCATCATCGCCATAGGTGATTGGCGCACCAAATGCGGAGAAGATCACATTGGTTTGTTGCGAAGCCTCAATCGAGACGAGACGCCCCCCGGTATCCGCCAAAACCGTCTGAATAAAGATGATGCTCTCGTTGAGAATATCGCGCACCTGTTCGGGGTTTTCGGCGGCACTCTGGAAAGTCAGGAACATCGGCAGTGAATCGCGCAACTCTCCGACGAAATTCCCAAAGCCGCCCTCGACCTGTTCACGCAATACGGCGGGCATATAGGGACGGGCTTGCTCCACAATCGTCGGAGCCATCTCGTCGCGCGCAACTTTCCATGCAGGCCAGCGATGCGTCCGGGCTTCGCGCGCCAGATCAGTGGAAATGGAATTTACAACTACGCGCTCACCATCTCCAATGGCTAATTGTGCGCCGTGTTCGCGCAATGTCTCCAGGCTGCTTTGACCAACCAGAACTTTATCAGGTTCAGCTTCATTGGCGATATAAATCATTTCTTCGACGGCAGGGCCATAGATAACATCCATCAGCCCATATTCCTGCTGTCCGAAAACGCTTCGATACGACAAGCCAGCGCCGATAGCAACCTTGATCTTGAGTCCCTTGAAATAACGCATGACGGCCTGCATTTCCTGCCCCGCCGCCACCGCCCGGATGATGCCCGAATGACCGTGTGCTTCGGGTGGCGCTTCGACCTGTTCATCATCGAACCACGCCAGAAAGCCATCGCCGGTGAATCGAATGACGCTGCCACCATGATTGAAGACCTGCCCTGCGACAGCTTCAAACATCGGATTCACCCGCTTTTTGAGTTCCTCATTGGCGCGACGTGATCCAAGCTGGGCGACCAGCCCCGTCGTCAGGGGCGAAAACCCGGTAATATCCACCAGCAAACTTGCGCCCCGTCCTGTAAACGGCAAATCTACACCCATCAGCATCGCCCGGAAGCGATCTGTCGGAAGGTATGGGCCTAGAAGGTGCAATAAATCTTTGGGCGACATTTTGCAATTACCGATGCTCTTCCGAGTTTACCCGATCCTGACCAAACATTATATAAAAATTCGAGAAAAGTTGAAAAAAACTGGTTAGGAAGCCATTTGAGGAGAGATTAAAGGGCATTCCCAACCGATAAGCATTTAGAGGAACACCCAACGGGATAGACCAATTTTCAATCGCCCGGTTTGACAGGTTGCATCGGCTGGGTTTGTCGCTTGTTGCGGTTCATCGCCGGAATCCGGGTGCGCGTCTGGATCATACTTTCCGGCGGGATTTCTGCATCCAGAAGCGGAAGCTGAACAGTAAAGGTCGAGCCTTTGCCCTCTTCGCTATCGGCGGTGATCGTTCCGCCGTGACTCTTGATGATCCATTGCGCAATCGAAAGCCCCAAACCTGTCCCGCCTGCCTCGCGTGAGCGGGCTTTATCGACGCGATAGAAACGCTCGAAGATCAATTCCAGATCGCTTTTGGGAATGCCAATTCCTGTATCGGTCACGCTGACAAAGGCATATCCGTTTTTTACGCTCATATTCAGCGTGATTGTTCCCCCTGCGGGTGTATATTTAATTCCGTTCGTGACCAGATTGAGCAACAACTGTTTAATCCGATCCGGGTCGGCATTCACGCGCGCCGGAACGATTTTGTCGAGTTTAATTTCGTGCTGTGGTCCAAGAATACGCCCTTCGCGGAAAACATCCAGCACAATTGTATCCAGATCGATCACCTGCTTTTTCATCGGCAGATTACCGGAATCGGCACGCGCCAGCAGCAGCAAATCGCTCACGAGGCGCGTCATACGCCCGATCTCGCTGCTCATGGCTTCCATTGCTTCCTTATCTGGCCCGAAGCGCCGGATCAGATCGAGGTTGCCTTGCACAGTGGTTAATGGGGTACGCAATTCATGCGAGACATCCGCAACAAAGCGGCGCTGTGCCTTGAACAATCGCTCCAGGCGTTCCAGCGTGGCATTGAAGGTAACTGTAAGCATCCCCAGTTCATCGTTTGGACCGTTGTACGGAATGCGTCGGCTGAGGTCATCAGCGGCAGTGATTCGGGTAGCGGCCTGTGCAATCGTCTCGATGGGTTGCAAGGCGCGTCCGGCAATGAGCGAACCGATCACCAGCGATAAAATGATCGCTATCGCGCCGATCCCGATCATGATCCGAATCAGACGGTTGATTGCCAGATCGATCTGATCCAGGCGCGTCCCAACCTGTATGCTTCCGGCGCGATCACTGGCACTGGTGTAGAGGGGATAGGTTAATACATAAAAATGCTTGTCGCCGATTTGCACTTCCGACCAGCGGCGTTCTGTGGTGCGAAGCGCATCTTTATCCAGTGGCTGGAGAATATTCGGATTAGATCGATCTACAATTTTGGGTGGTGTGCCGGCGTCCCACACCTGAATAAAAAAGGTGGCATAGCCAACCATTTCGGTCATATCCGGGAGTTGCTGGACACGCATTCGCCCATCGGAAAGCACAATCTGGTTGATCGCCTGATTGGTCACCTTGAGCAGACTGGCCTGGGTTTGCTCGATCCATGCCCAGTTCAGCACCGCGATCAAGGCAACCCCAAAGACGCCAATGATGAGCGTCAATAGGCCGGAATACCATAATGTCAGGCGTGTTCGTATCGTCATAATCCCATTCTCGCAGATACGCCGTAATATCTTGACGCATCCTGTACTCTATATTTTAACCCCAATTATTCGCCACGCCGACTTACGCTATCCATTTTTAGGTGTATTACTTTTTTAACTCCCATTTAAGCAATTTAGAAGTTCTTTACAAAAATTTCATAATTGATTTTGCATAGTTGTGCTATGATCCTACTGTACATACAATGTAGCCAACAGGAATCATTGAAAATGCAGGTTGAAATCGGACAAGCCCTCGTTATCGACGACGAACTCGCAAATCGGGAATTTGCCGCGAAGTTGCTGGAACGTGCAGGATTTGTAGTTACACGGGCGGTTAGCGGCCCGGACGCAATCAACCTTGCACAAAATATGAAAAATTTGACGCTCGTTGTGGTCGATATGGAAATGCCACAGATGAACGGGCTGGATGTCGTGCGCCATATGCGTCAACATTATCCTGATATTATGCTGATTATGGCGACTGTCTATGATGATGCCATACTTATCGAGCGTGCATTCAAGGCTGGCGTTGATATTTTTATGGTCAAGCCGAATGGTTTTATTGAACTTTACAAACATCTGTCGGCAAATCGTGCAGATGAACAATTCTTTCAGCAGCACTGGATCGCTGATGCTGCCGGTCTGCGCCCCTATCGCGGGAAAACGCCAGTTGCAGCATCCTGGTAACTTCCGTCTCTCAGGATTTTTTAACCAGCACAACAGACTTCATCGGTGGGAAAAATAGGCTAATTTCCCATCCGATGAAGAATCGTGTGTTGTATAGAACGGAAAAATCCGCTAAGATACTCCTCTACAGAATCGGTCAAAGAGGCAGCAAAAAACCCGGATGACGTTGTTTTATTATGAGCGGCTGGCGCAGTGGGGCGCGAAGATATGGAAAGAACGTCAATCAGGCGTGTCCTACGTGACCATGTGGGCGGATACCGATTGCGCCAACCGACGCGCACATAGCCGCCTCCAGACGGGCCAGACAATCACGGGCGAGATCACCTATCAAAGCGCCGAAAAAGTAGAATGTCCCCTCGTTACGCCTATCCATTTCGTCCTTCAAAATGAAGATAGCGCCGAACCCGGTTGGGCTCCCGGTGCATACTGGTTCAAATTCAGCACCTTCAGCGCGCTGTACGCGGCGGTGTATACCAGCGAACACACCAACGATGACACAATGGCGATTGCCCTTGTTCCATCCGACCACCTGAACGATTGGCTGGCTTTCCAGAAATTGTGTGAATCGCTGGTGCGCAACCTGCCCAAGCGTCAGGATGTGTATGTCATCGGCGGCACGAACGCCCATTTCAAGCCAACCATCGACTGGGATGATGTCATCCTTTCCGAAGCATTCAAGACCGATTTGGTCAACGATATGGAAGCCTTCTTCGAGAAGGGCGTCGAGATTTACAAACAGTTGAACCTTGCCGCCTTCCGTAAATTGCTCCTGGTTGGTCCACCCGGTACGGGTAAAACGATGCTTTGCGCCGCACTTGCCAAGAAAGCGATTGAAAAAGGACGCATCGTCGTCTATGTCTCCGGTTCGGATTTTCGCGGAGCGACCTTCCAGAAAATTCATCAGGCGTTGCAAATCGTCGCACAGTCGGCTGAACCTGTCGTCCTGATTGTCGAAGAGTTCGACAACTATCTGACCAAAGAGAACAAGGCGCAAATTCTGAACGTCCTGGACGGTATGGAAACGCCAAATAATCCACGCGGGGCGCTCCTGCTGGCGACGACGAATTACCCGGAAATCATTGATCGACGTATTGCCAAGCGTCCGGGGCGTCTGGATCGTATCCTGATTGTTCCGCCGATTGAGGATGAACAACTGGCGGAGCGGATGCTCAAGCGCTATATGGGCAGCCACTGGCAGGATTCCCATCAGGGCATTCTGGGGCGTCTGGTTGGTCAGACAGGCGCATTCGTGCGCGAAATGTCGCTGCACGCGCGTATGCTGGCAGCGCATACCTATCAGCCAGAAGTTTCCTTTGAACTGCTCGAACAAAGCTACGAAACGCTCCGCGCCCAACTCGCCGCTGCCGATGACCTGATTCCTCAAAGTGAGGATAAGGATGAAGATCGGGATGAAGCAGCCCCTTCACCGAACGGTCATAACAGCGGCACATTGGTACGGCGTCTGGAGTAAGCAAGTTGGGCGAGGTGATCCATCCTCGCCCTTTTCATTTCTCCATGCGGATTTCCGACGGCAACCACAGCGCCCAGTCATAGTTATCGGTTGCGCCCGTCGCGGTACTCAACATCAGATGGATTTCCTGGCCTGTGTAGGGAGTCAAATCTACTTCGACTCGTTGAAATCCCTGCCCCGGTACGCGCGGTGATACGCCCTTCCGAAAAATGCTTTTAGTTTCATCCCCAATTTTTACGCGGATTTCAAATTCCACCCCATCGCCCGGGTTGATCTGATACACAGCGGGGATGTCAATCAATACCCCTGTGTATAGCGTGATGCGTCGCGCCTGTGGTACGGCATACGTCCAGTCGATTTGTGAGGGCGCGTGCGCGAAGATAACCGGAATGTGCGCATCGTCAATTTGACGTGTCTCCAAATGTACCAATGCAGGATTGTCGATAGTCGCTTTGGAGAGCGGGAATTGTCGCGGGATCATCCATTCGATACGATCCCCGCGCTCTGCCAGAGTTTTCACATATTCCCGTACATATTGTGGCTGCGGGTTAACCAGCTTCAGACACTCATCGGGTGCATTTTCATAGTTGAGTAACAAGCAGTTGTTGGCTTTGGCGATTGTTTCATTGGTTTTGCTCAGATAGTCGATGACATTGAATTGGCGCTGCAACCAACCTGATCCCATGAAAAATACAAGCAGTGCGCAAGCCAGCTTGACCAGGGATGCGCCTCTTTCTTCCATCGACCAGAAGTGATCCAGAATAATCGCCAGCATCGCCACAATCGCAATCCAGAACAACGCACTAACCGGATCGAACCGCGCCGCGCGTGCCTCGAATACGCCTTCGGTTACAGCGCGTCCGACGCCTGCGCTCAACCCGGCAAGAATCACAAACAGGCCAAGCGCAAGCCAGGGAATCAGCGGCGCGATGTTTCGGCGGGCAAGCTGGCGAAATACAAATACCAGACCGGGTAAGGCAATCAAGCCGATGATGCCCGCCGGAAGCGCCCGCGACAACCCGACATATTGCTCCGCGCCGCTGACTGCGCTCCCGATGAAGGCAACCCCAAAATGAACAATATAGCCGGGCAAAAATAGCGCAACCTTGCGCTCTGTTGTTGGAAACCATAGATATTCCGCTATGTAGGGAACAAGCACGAGCGCGGCGCACGCGAACCAGAACAGATAACGCAGGAATCGCCGTTCGCCGCGTAGCCACCACGCCAGCGGAATGAGCAACCAGATCAGATTGCCATAAAACGTCGAGAGCGAACCAATGATCCCGAAGAGAATGGCCGCAGACAGTGCGCGTCGGTTGAGTTGCCAGCAGGTCGCCACCCATAACGCCGCAACTACAGCCAGCAGCGAAAACCAGACATAGAAACTGTTGGCGATGATCCAGCCCGGATAGAACCCCAACGAAATGAACAGGAACGAAAACGCAGGCAATACCAGATAGGGTAAACGCACGCCCGACGTTTTGCGGAAAATCTGCCAGAGCAGGAAGACAATACCCGCCGCCATGAGCAGATTCACGTACATAAACACGCGCATATCGAGCGCGGTCAACCGCCCGATCAGGAGCATGATCACGCGCGGCAAGACGATCCGGTGATCGTTGTACAACCGCCAGTATTCTTCAAGCGGTTGATCCTTCACATAGAATTTGATCAGTGTAGGCCAGTCGTCCCAATAGGGAAAATTGTAACTGTAGCGGGTGATGAGTTGGAACGCGGTAATAATCGGAACAAACGCCAGCGCGATAGCAATCATCGCGCCGGGATCGGGCAAGCGGAACGAGCGATCCCTCACGGAATAACCCGGTTGTTCCACATCTCATTAATCTTGGAGAGCAAACGGCGCAATTCGCCCTCGATCTCCTCGTTGATTTCGTCCAGAATAGCCGCCTCGCGGAAAATTTCGCGGGCTTCACGGATTGATTCCTGCCCTTGTCGCAGCTTCTTCAGTCCTGACCGGAGTTGTTTGCGGGCTTCACGCAGTTCCGGTGGTGCGGATTGCCAGCCATAGCTGACAGAAACCCGTTCCAGCGAGGCAAGGAAACTATCGGCACTGACAAGCTGTCGCCGCGCGCCTTGTTCGAGCAACGCTTGCAGGTTGCTTCCCAGCGTTGGCTCTACGCCGAAATCAAGGTGATTTACATCGGTGTAACGCGCTTCGACTTCTTCCTGTGGCGCGGGTTGCGGCATCAACGAACCTTTTTGTGGCGAAAGTCCCGTGAAGACTGGATACAGGATACCGACACAGAGGTTATGCAAATCGGTCTGCACCTGACTGGCAAAGACCTGTTCCGAATTCTCACCGATTTTGGAGGAGTTCCAATCAATGATACGGAGGGATTCACCGTTCCAGTAGACGTGTTCCAGCTTGTGATCGAGGTAGATGATGCGCTGCTTGTGGGCGGTACGCAGCACTTCGGCAAACTGGATCGCCAAATCGATCCCTTCATCGGTGGGGAGACGCCAGCGCGTACCGGGCGTATTCGGTTTCATCAGATAAAGCAAATTATCGGCGCGTGGCAACGGTTCGAGAGCAAGGTATGGACGCCAACGCTTTTCGGCATAAACCAGTGCCGCACGCTTGAATGATTCGGCGTCCTTGCCGAATGAAATAATATCGCCACCGCGTGGGCGCTCATCCTCGCTGGCAACGTAGCCGCAATCATAGAGGCGCATCACGGCGGACGAACCCGCCATCCGGTTCAATAAATCGGCCTCATGTGGGAAGGCCAGCGCTTCCCATTTGGGCTGACCGTCGCGGGTCAGGTGTTCCGGGCGGAGTACCTTAAAGACACAGGGTTCGCCGTCGCTCATTACCGCGTCGAATACGCGCGCATAGTGTCCCGGCGCGAACGTATCCACCGAGTTCCCGATAGTATACAGCGATTGCAGAGTCGTTTCGGACACATCGGCTCCTATTCCCGAAAAATCAGCCAATTGTCACCTTGAGTGACGAGACGTTAATAATCACAGTTGGCGCAGAGGTATACAACACGATATTGACCGAGGTCGCCGGCCCATAGACTGCGCCTGTCGTGCCAAGCGACTGTCCATCTGCGAAGAGAGATACCGTGCGGTCAGCGTTCCGCTTTGCCGAAAGCGTTATTTTAATCGGTGAACCCGGTTTGTTGGTGCGGAACGTCAGACGCCCGTTGATCTTCGTGGAGAGAGCGGCGGCCAGGGTTTGAGATTGGGCAACGGCAACCTGTGCATAGGCGCTCTGTTGTCCGGCGGGCGCTTCAAAACCAAGCCCAAAATAAACCTGACCAATGGGCGCAAGCGCACGATTATAGCTCGTCAATTCAAGCGTTGCCTCTATGCCACGCACCTGCCGCGAGGCATTTGTACCATAGAGCGCCGCCAGTGTATTCGGCCCAATCCGCACGAACTGGTTGACGTTGCCGCCTTTGGTGTTGGCTGTGCCGAGCTTCCAGCCACCTTCTGCCGGGTCGGGGCTGAATAAATCCAGAGGCCATGTATAGGCGTCCGTTGAAACGTGATTCAAATCACCCAGCAGATCATATTCGCCGGGTGCAACATCCGCCGGGAGTGTAGTTGTCGCAACGCCAGTCACGTTCAAACCAGGTGGAAGCGAAGTCGGCGCTTTGGTCGGGATCACGACGGCGCTGGTTGCCGGAGGTCGATTCGTCGCGGCAATGGTTGGAATAACGGGAAGTGGCGTTTCAATGGGCAGCGTCGCAAAGGGACGCGTTTCTGTCGGAACAAGCCCGGAATTAACAGAAGTTGGCGTACCTGTCGGCGGGTTCGGCGTGTTGGTTGGCGGTATGGTTGGTGTCGCCACAGGTGTATTGGTGAACGCAACGGTATTTGTCGGCGCATCTGTCGGGATGGTTGTGGCGGTTGGATCAATAATTTGTAGTGTCGCGGTTGCGGGCAGGGTCAATTGCAGGTTACTGCCATTCGGTGGACGCCCGCCAATAATTACCACTGCTGCAACCAGCGCCAACAGGATCACGCCTGCCGCAATGATTACCGCTACCCAGGGCAAACGCGGCGCAGTGTTGCGCGATCCGGTACGGATAAACGGTTCCGGTTCAATTGGTTCGATGTTCGCCGCTTCAATAATCGGTGGCGGCACGGTTTCCTGCTGATGGCTGACAATCACCCGGTTTGGTTTGACAGTTTCCTCAACAAAGCCAATCGGTTCGGCCTCATCTGTTTCGTAAGTGGACGCGGATTGTGTTGGTGTATAGCTGTATTTCGGCTCCGGGTCTGGCAACGAACGGATCACCGTCTGCCAGTGACGATAGATCGGGAACGCCGGATGCTTTTCGATCAACAGCGCGCCCATCTGCCCTTCGAGCAGACGCATTTTCTCCGGCTTCGTGAAGCGTTCATCGGTGTATAAATCGAGGATGTTGGTATAGGTATCACGCCAGCCACGCAACACCGCCGCGTAATCTTCACCGAGCAGCGCGCGTGTTTTATTGAACAACTGCGCGTGAGCATCCATCACGCCGGGATCGGGCAAATCTTGCGGGATCAATGCCGCCTGCTCAATCACACGGCGCGATTGTTGCAGCGATTCGGCGGTGGTATTCAACCCGGATAGCCAGTTTTTGAATGAATCCAGCGGCTTGCCGATCTGATATTCGGCCTGTTGTGCCTTCTCATAGGCAGAGTCAAGCAGGCTGTGCGCAGTGCGAAAATCGCCATCCTGCCACTTTTTGATCGCGTCGTCTATCGAACGGAGCGCAGCCTCGGCAGGATCAACCTGCGCCTGTACCAATGGTTGTCGGATGGCGTTGCGCGCCGCTGGCAAGTCTTCCAAACTATGGATCGCGTTTAAGGCGTTCGCCGCCTGGGAGAGCAATACGCGGCGCGTCATCCCATTATCCAGCGCGATGAACGCCGGGTGCATCCGCGCATTGGGCAATGTGCGACTGGCAGCTTCCTTCCAGAATTCGGCCTCTTCCGGTTGTTCATCAATCAATGCCGCGACACCGCGTAATGTGAAGTGCATCTTCAAAATGCGCACAGCGGCAGAACTGGCATCGCGCATCGGTTCAACCAGTCCGCGCGACATGGCTTTGAGATAAACTGCGCGTGTCGGCATTTGTTCGCTGAACTTGCGTTGAATAGTGATTTCGTCTGGCGTGAGCAGAGCGATCAGATCGTTTTCAGTTTGTTCGGTGAGCGCTTTGTCCGCAATCCCGTTGCCAGATAACCAGGCATTGGTCAATTCTGCGACACGAACCAGCTTTTCGGCAGCGGCGCGATCTCCCGGCGTGCGTGCCAGTTCCAGCGCGCGCTGACCTTGTGCCTGCGCATCGCCGTTACGCCCCTTGTCCCACGCATCCCAGCCATCCCCAAGCGCTTTACCAAAATTTGCGTCGGGGTGGAGTGCTTCCGCAAAGCGCGCATCCTCGATTTGTTTGACGTGTTCGCTGAACCAGCGCGCTACAGCGTCATTCAAGGGGCCGACAGCATCCAGTGCGCGTTGATAGGCTTCTGCTGCGGGACGCTTGCCACCAGATGCAAATGCCGCGTTCGCCGTGACCATCTCACCAGCAGCAGCATCCAGCCGTGTAATCATTTCCTTGATCTGCGGATCAGGCACATCCTGTACAAAAAGTGCCAGCCGTTCGCGCGTCTCAACCAGCCAGCGCCCGATTTCACCACCGGGGCGCGCATCGGCAATCGTATCCAGTTCGGCCTGGAATCCAGTCAAATAGCTTTGAACAGAGTCAAAAGCAGGGTTTGCCGGGTCAATCGCGGCGGCCTGGCGCAAGGCATTACGCGCACGGGACGGATCGCTCAAAACGTTTGTGCCGACAATTTCCAGCAGATCGGCAATATCTCCGGCGGCGCGTTCGGCACGTTCGCACGATTCGCGCATTTCGCCATCAAGCCGTTCGGCAAACCCGGAAAGCGTATCAAACAAATTCAGATATACCCGGCGCAGCGGCTGTACACCACGTTCCACTGCATTATCCAGCGCACTGGTCAGGCGCATCAGGATCGCGCGATCTCCAGAACGATTCGCCGTATTCAACTTCTGATCAACCCGCGCCAGATGCGGACGGAGCAACACCACGCCCGGTACAATCTGGGTCAGGCGTTCAGCAAGCAATAACTGCTGATCTTTCGCCTCGATGCGCGTCTCTTGTGTGATGACCAGCGCACGCCCTGCCCCTGCCATATCGCCCTTGTAGAGAGCATCAAGCGCAGGTGCTAACCCGGCGGGCGGACGACTCAGCGGGAGTTGTTCCAACTGTCGCGCGGCTTCCAGCAAATAGCGCAACAGGGGTTGATCTTCGACGTTGCCAACATGCGCCTGCACTTCTTCCAGTAATTCAATCGCGCGCCGCATATTGCCCGATTCGAGATAAATACGAGCCGCGTCCAGATCGCCCTGAATCGAAAGCTGGCGCAGACGTGAATCCACTTCGCTCAACAGCGCATGAACAGTTGGATTGCCGGGGTCTTGTTTTTCCGCATCGCGGAGCATCGCCGCAAGTTCGCCAAATTGATCCTGACTGGTGGCGTTGGGGAGCGTCTTGCGGACACGATCCAGAATCTGATCGCGTGTCTTTTCCATCGGGCGGCGCACATCTGCCAGATCGCGCCGCAACTGCCCGATGTCCTGATAGCGCGAATTGGGATCAGCCGCCGTCGCTTTACTGATGATCGTCTTTACACGCGGCGGAATTTCATCGGAAATATTGGAATAATTCTCACCACTGCGACGATCAATTTCGAGCCGCTTCCCACCTGTCAGAATGAAATGCAGCAGTTCGCCCACCTGAAACGCATCGGCAGATTTATCGACAATTGGCGCATCGCCATCCAGAAATACAGCGTTGCCCCAGTCGATCACCTTCAACCGATAATTTGCCCGATCCCAGAACAGGTGCTTGGCGTCCACATCGTTATAAACAATTTTGCGTTCGTGTGCCGTTTGCAGGAGATCGAGGAACGCATCCAGAATGGTGTAAACTTCCAACTCTGGCAGGCGTGCGCCTTGCGCCGAAAGTTCCAGTACATAATCTTCAACCGTTTTGCCCTCTGCCAGTTCAATCACCATATAGGTGTATTCCTGACCACTGGCGCGGAACGTCCCGACATGCAGCAATTCGCTCAGAACAGGGTGTCCAGCGAGGCGTTCGAGGGCGCGTTTCTCGTTAAGGATGCTGACTTCCTGTCCGGCGCGCATCGGTGGCGCATCCTGCGGCGCGGGACGTTTGACAACCACAGGCCGATCTCCATCCTGCGTATCATAGGCGCGCAGTGTCTCACCGCTTCGCCCACGTGGATAGATATAATCGTAGCGGTAGCGGTTATCAAAGAGACTGTCGGTGCGGCGTCCGACTGTCGGGCGTGGCATCAATAACACTCCTGAGCAAAAGTACGCGCGCTATTGTACGCGGTTCACTGATATTTTCCCACATTGGGCATATAGTCCAAAAGTTTGAGCCGTTGCCCCTTGTCAGCGAGGGGTTTTCATACTATACTTCCCACCCATATGGTGTCCATGGTGCAGCGGTAGCACGTCTCACTGTGGATGAGAAGGTCGAGGGTTCGAAACCCTCTGGACACCCACAATAATCGGAAGTCAGCAACAGGCGAGAATTAATTATCTCGCCTGTTTTGTATTTGATAACCACGACAACTATTGTATAATTTCAAAAACCTAACGATCATTAGGCAATTATGGATCATCTGTATACACCCTGGCGTATGAGCTATTTGCAATCCAGTCAGCCCAAAATAGAGGGTTGTGTCTTTTGCCACAAGGTCACGGCAGACGATGAAGCCGAACACGTGGTTGCCCGCAGCGCGCATGTGTTTGTAACACTGAACCTGTATCCCTATAACAATGGGCATCTGATGATTGTCCCATATGCTCATATACCCTCGATGGAGCAAATGCCACCGGAAGCACTCACTGACCTGATGCTAACCACCAACAAAACGCTGGCGGCACTCCGCAAGGTGTATAACCCACAGGCATTCAACATCGGCGCAAATCTTGGCGCCGCAGCAGGCGCAGGGATTGCCGAACACTTCCACCTGCATATCGTTCCGCGCTGGGGTGGTGACACCAATTTTATGAGTATCACCGCAGATACGCGCGTTATTCCTGATATTCTGAGCGAAACATGGCGCAAACTCCGCGCCGCATGGGAATAAAAATGGCAACTATTGCAGAAATCAAGGAAAAGCTGGCGACGGTTCAAAGCCTCGTAGATCGGGAGATCGGTGAACTTCATATCTCTTCGCCTTATCGTGATAAGCGTGAGATAACTATCATCAACTATCCATTTGAACTAAAAAACACTAAACGTGACTATCAGCTTGGCAAGCCTCTAATGGAACAAGAAATCCAACAAATCGAGACGCAATATAAAATCCATTTTCCAGAAGGTTATCGTCAGTTCTTACATGAAGTTGGTGACGGTGGAACTGGCCCGTTTATGGGAATCAGCAGTCTTCAAAAAGCAATTGCTCGATCCTTCTCCAAAGAGGATTTGGCTTTACTAGGTCAACCCTTCCCACACACCGAAGCAATAGGCCACTATCTGCAACGAGAAGAACAATTCACGGATGAAGACCAATATGAAGATGCCGTCAACAGCGCGGCATTCGTTCAAGGCTCGATAATGATCGGCTTCTATGGCTCGACGTTGGAGGCCAGACTGATTATTGCTGGCGCGGAAGCTGGAAATATCTGGATCGATGATCGCGGTTCGGATGCTGGTATATGGCCTCTTACCTTTAAGCAAAGTATAGAATTCCTCGGCCTTGATCCGTTGCCATATCAGGAGAACGTGCCAGATATGAGCGCCCATGCAGATTTTCTTTCATGGTATAGCCTCTGGCTGGATACCGAAATCGACCATTTGAAGGAAATTCAACAGGGTCAGGTTTCGCATGAGTTGCCAAAAATAACTGAACCAAACATGCAAAGTTCTTCATATGTCGTAGCGGCAGATGGTAGTATCGGTGGGAAAGTGGCAATTCAACAGGTAGCGCCAAAAGGCAACAGCGGCCTGTTTGGTGGCTTATTTGGCAGGAAAGAGCCGGAAAAACCCGCTCTAAAACCTGTAAAAATTGTTTCGATTGACCGCATCAAAAAAGAAGAAAATTAATCAGAGGAGTAACCTGATGGCGAACGCCAAAAATTCAACCGACATCGTAATCCTGGGAGGCGCACGCACGCCGCAGGGAAAGTTTCTGGGAGCGTTACAACCGCTGACTTCCGTCCAACTCGGTACGGTAGCGGTCAAAGCAGCCGTAGAACGCAGCGGTGTTGATCCCAACGCCGTAGAAGAAATCATCATGGGGCAGGTCGTTGGGGCAGGATCGGGGCAGGCTGTCGCGCGGCAGGTCTGGATCGGAGCAGGCTTCCCGGATAATGTTTCCGGTCTGGTTGTGAACAAGGCTTGTGGTTCTGGTTTGAAGGCAATCATGCTCTCTGCAAATGCGCTGAAAGCAGGCGACGGCGAAGTCTATGTTGCAGGTGGGCTGGAAAGCATGAGCAACGCGCCCTATCTGAACAAATCCGAGCGTCTCGGCGCGAAGTATGGTCACATCGAACTGACGGACAGCCTGATCAATGATGGGCTGTGGTGCAATATGTGCGACTGGATCATGGGCCGCGCGGCAGAGTTTATCGGGCGCGAACTTGGCGTAACACGCCAGGACATGGACGAATTCGCCTACAACAGCCATCGCAAGGCTGCCGCCGCTACCGAAGCGGGCAAGTTCAAGAAAGAGATCGCACCTGTGATCATCAAGCAGAAGAAAGGCGAGTTCTGTATTGACACCGACGAGCCGATCCGCAAAGACACCTCAATAGAAGGGCTGGCCGCGCTCAAGCCAGCGTTTGAACAGGATGGCGCTGTGACAGCGGGGAACGCTCCCGGCCTGAACGATGGTGCAGCGGCGGTTGTCGTTACAACTCGCGCCTATGCCGAAGATCACAGCCATCAGCCAGTCGCCAGAATTGCCGGATATGGACAAGCCGGCCTCGATCCGAAGTACATTTTCTATGCACCTGTGAAGGCGATCCCGGTGGCGCTGGCACGCGCGGGCTGGAAGATGGAAGATGTAGACCTGTTCGAGATCAACGAGGCATTTGCCGCGCAGGTTCTCGCAGATGTGAAGGGCTTGAAGCGCGAAGGCTATGACCTGCCAATGGAAAAACTCAACGTCAATGGCGGCGCAATCGCACTCGGACATCCGATTGGTGCAAGTGGTGCGCGCGTCATCGTGACATTGATTAATGCGCTCAAGGATCGCGGCCTCAAGCGTGGCGTTGCAGCGCTGTGTCTCGGTGGTGGTGAAGCCGTTGCAATGGCGATTGAAGTGGAATGATTCTTGTTACTGGCGCAAGCGGTCTGATCGGGCGGCATCTCGTCGCCCGTCTCGTCGCGGAAGAACAACAGACGCGCGTGTTACTGCCGCAACGTGGCGGACGTGCGCCGCGTCCGAGTTGGATCAATTCGGTGGACGTAGCGCATGGAACGGTAGATAGTTCCGAAGCGCTGCATCAGGCGATGATCGATGTGCATACCGTGATCCATCTTGCCAGCGCGCAATGGTGGGGGCGGCGGCGCGACCTGAACCGGATTGATCTGCAAGGAACGCAGAACGTGATTACGGCGGCGCGTGCGGCGCGTGTCGGGCGTCTGATTGTCCTGAGTCATCTGGGAGCAGCCCCCTCTACGGCATATCCGTTGCTCCGTGCGAAGGGGCAGATGGAAGAGAATGTACGCAATTCTGGCCTCGCGTATACAATCATTCGCTCCGGGCTTGTATTTGGCCCGGAAGATCGTTTTGTGAATGGCATTGCGGCAACATTGCGCTCCAACCCATTTATCTTCCTGCAACCCGGACAAGGAGAAAACCTGCTCCATCCAATCTACATTGATGATCTGGTAGAAGCAATCTATCGCTCACTGGAAGCAATCAACACAGTGGATCAGGTGCTGGAGTTCGGCGGACCAGAATATGTGACGTTCAATGAGATGCTACGTACCGTTATGCGTGTGAGCAAAGCACGCCGTACCATCATCAGTATCCCGCCTTACATCCTGAAAACGCTCACGATCAACATGCGCCGCCTGTTCCCGCGCTACCCGATGACGCCGCAATGGTACGACTATATGGCGAACAACCGCACTGCGCCGCTTGGGGCGTTGTTCGATACGCTGGGTATCCGTCCGCGCCGTTTTGAGGATACACTCGTTACCTATATGCCAAAGCGCAGCTATGGACGAGAGTTCATCGGTTCGCTGCTGCGCCGCCGTGTCGGGCATGAATAGCGCATGACGCCACCACCCAACCCGCTGTTGATCCAGGCAATGGCTCTGACGTTGAGCGAGATCAATCAGGTTGGGCGGTGTGTGCTTCGTGTTCGGGCGAATGCTGTTCCGGTTGGCTCTGGCGCGACGCTCGAACTATCATGGAATGATGGATCGCAGGAAATCACCGTTGATTTGCTGGGGCTGGTGAGCCGTGACCCGAACGCCGATACCTCTGGCCTGGCGCGTGAATATGCCGAAGTTGCTACCGATTGGCTGATTGCGCACGGTTGGCAGCGCGAATCAGAATTAACCCTGAAACGAATACCCGTTTCGCCAATTCCTATACTTGATGCTGAAACTCGTGTAGCCGCTGAAAAACGCCTCGCTCCATTTCTGAATACACTCGGTACAGAATGCCTGATCACCCATGAATACAGCTATGAGACGCGCGGTGGACTAGCGCTGGTCGATGAAGTAGCATTGCGATGGGGAACACAGGCGCGAGTCTTACGTAGCGAGGACAGCAGTAACCCTACGCTAATGGAAACCTTGTTCCCCGACGGCGAACGTCTTGCAGGCGAATCAGTGGCATGGTTGCTTGAAAAAGGCTGGCAACTGATTAAGTGCGAACGACAGGCACAGAGCGCATCCACCCTCAGCAATTTTGCCTCAACGAATATCACGGTAACATTTCACCTGCAACGTCGCAAACGCTTCGGCCTGTTCTAATAAAACTAACGTTTGTTATAATTGCTTTTTGGCTATCAGGAAAAGATGATTTCAAATGGAATTTGAGCTTAACTCCGAACAGAAAATGTATTGGAAGGCCGTCCGCGATTTCTGCGATGGCGAAATTGCGCCCTATGCCGCCGAAGTCGATCAGACGGGTGAATTGCGTTGGGACGCGATTCGCAAGATGCCCCAGCTTGGCCTGACCGGGTTGCAAGTCCCGGAAGAGTATGGCGGGGCAGCACTCGATTCGGTCAGCGCGGCACTCGCAATCGAGGAAATGGGGCGCGCGTGCGGCTCAACCGGGCTTTCGATGGCGGCGCATAACGGGCTGTGTTGCGGCCCGATTACCCGTTGGGGGACGACAGAACAAAAAGAAAAATATTTACCGAAGCTGACCAGCGGCGACGTGCTTGGCGCGCTGGCTCTGACCGAACCGAACGCAGGCTCTGACCTTGCCAATGGTGCGCGCACGGCGGCGGTCAAAGAGGGTGATAGCTGGATCATCGACGGACACAAGGCCTGGATCACCAATCCTAAATATGCACCCGTTGTGATTACGCTGTGCCGGACGGACAAGGAAGCCGGAACGCGCGGATTCAGCATGATCATTGTGGACAAAGATACGCCCGGAATGGAACTGCACGCGCCGGAAAAGAAAATGGGCTTGAAAGGCTCACCGACGCAACAGATTACTTATTCCGAGTGCCGTGTCCCGCTTTCCAATCTGCTTGGTGCGGAAGGGCGTGGTTTTCATCAAACGATGGAGACGCTCGATTCGGGGCGTATCAGCATCGGTGCATTGAGCGTTGGTTTGGCGCAAGCCGCCTATGAACACGGCGTAAAGTATGCACGTCAGCGCGAAGCATTCGGGCAAAAGATCGCCAACTTCCAGGCAATTCAATACATGATTGCCGATGCCGCTATGGAAATTGATGCTGCCCGTTTGCTCGTCTATCGTGCGGCATGGCTGAAGGAAAACGGAAAGCCGTTCAGCAAGGAAGCGGCAATGGCAAAACTCTTTGCTTCAGAGGTTGCCGAGAAGGTCGCGCATAATGCCATCCAGATTCACGGCAGCTATGGCTATAGCGCGGAGTTTCCTGTCGAGCGCATCTACCGCGATCAGCGCCTGATGACCATCGGCGAGGGAACAAGCCAGATTCTGCGCATGGTGATTGCGCGTCGCGCGCTGGAAGAATTTGACAAGGTGATGGCCTAAGCACATCCCCACTGCGAAGGTATCCAGTACAATCGTTACAGATAAAATGGATACCTTCTTTCCCCTATGACAACATCTGAAAAACCCGGTTTTTCGCGCAACGTCTACGCGCTGACGTTAACCAGTCTGCTCACCGATATTTCCAGTGAGATGATTGTTTATCTCATCCCGCTGTTTTTGATCAATGTGCTTGGCGCGAGTCCCGCTATCGTTGGTCTGATCGATGGCGTTGCCGAGACAACTGCCAGCATCCTCAAGGTGTTTTCCGGTTGGCTCTCTGATCGGCTGGGTTCGCGTAAATGGCTGACTGTCGCAGGCTATACCCTGTCGTCATTCAGCAAACCGCTTTTTGCGATTGTGACAGCATGGCCGGGGGTGTTTATCGTTCGCTTTGCAGATCGGGTCGGCAAAGGGATACGTACCGCGCCGCGCGACGCCCTGATTGCCGATAGCGTTCCGGCAGAGATACGCGGACGAGCATTCGGGTTTCACCGTGCGGGCGATACGCTCGGTGCGGCAATCGGGCTGTTTATTGCGTTCCTGGTTGTGTCTGCGCTGGAAGGCACGGGGGCGTTGACGCTCACCCGCGATGCCTTCACCACTGTTGTTCTCATCAGTATCATCCCTGCCTTGCTGGGGGTACTCAGCCTCGCACTTGGCACGCGCGACGTAGCCATCAAGGATAGGCGAAAAGCACCCAATCTTTCCTTGCGTGGGATTGCGCCACGTTTTCGCGCCTTTCTGATCATCACGGTTATTTTCACACTCGGCAATTCCAGCGATTCGTTTCTGGTGTTGCGCGCCCAGAATCTTGGCTTGAGCCTGTCTGGTATTTTGCTGATGATTTTCGGCTTCAACATTTTGTATGCGCTGGTTTCTGCGCCGTTGGGTGCGCTCTCGGATCGGATTGGACGGCGGCGGGTGATTATCGGCGGTTGGCTGACCTATGCGGCTATCTATCTTGGGTTCGGGCTGGCATCGCAAGCGTGGCAGGTGGTCGCGCTATATGTCGGCTACGGTTTGTATTATGCCGCTACCGAAGGCATCGCAAAGGCATTTGTTGGCGATCTGGTTGCGGAAAATGAGCGCGGCACGGCTTACGGGATTTTCAATGCTGCTATTGGTTTGGCAGCGCTCCCTGCCAGCCTGATCGCCGGGTTGGTCTGGCAGGGGTTCGGAGCGTCAGCGCCATTTTTTGTTGGATGTGTGTTGGCGCTGATGGCTGTAGTTGGGTTTGCGCGCTCGGATTTTAGCCCCGCTGTGCAATAAGTTCGTCAAATTCGGCTTTACTCAAAAACCCTTCCGCGCCGCCATTCGCGCCACACTTCCACGACGCGAAGAGCATCGCGTAGCGAATCGCGCGGTAAGGGTCACGGGTGCGCAGATAGATATGTACGAAGCTGGATAGCATCGCATCACCTGCACCAATTGTATTGACGACAGGACGAGTGCGCACCGCTGCCACACGCTCCAGGCGTTGATCCTTGCGTACTGCTAGCAACGCCCCATGCTCACCAAGCCCGATCACCGCAATTTGCACGTTCGGGAAGCGCCCCATCACCGCGAGCGCCCATTCTTCCGGGCTGACGGTCAGTTTTGCATCACTCATAAACAGAATATCGGAGCAAGCCATAAAATCCCGGTTGTAACCGTCTTCCAGATGGCTTACGGCGTGTACATCGGTGATCACCATCTTGCCGAGATCGCGCGCCATTGTCAGATAGGGTCGTGAAAAATTGATATTGCAGAGAATCGCCGCATCGCAGGCACGCAATTTGGGTTCAAACTGTTCCGCCGGATAAATCACATCCTGAATATTTTTCAAATCGGTATTGATGAGGCGCGCGCCAGAGGGATCAAAAATAATGACAGATTGTGCGGTCTGGTTGAGCAGAGCAATTACATCTGCGCCGGGAATACGCTCTCGCCTGAGCGTGTCCTGAATGATGTTCTCATAAATATCGCGCCCGATGATCGACATGAACTGTATGTCTTCATCGAGTGCGGTCAGAGCCTTTGCGATATTGTAGCCAACCCCGGAAACCGTTGTGTTGATGCCGAAAAACGGATAACGCACGGGTTGATAATGAATTGGGAAGCCCTCGGTCTTCAATGTCGTTTCGATGTTGATGAGGCCGGATACAAGAATTTGCATATTCAGGTTGCTCTATTTGAAAAGCAGGATAAAACGATTACTCAGATTTTATATTACCGGGATATTTTACGAACAGATATATGAATAGGATCACGAAACGCAGCTATATATCCTTGTCAATATAAATCTTGACCAGTACAATTGCGATATGGATAACATAGTTAACTCGATTGATACCACGCCATTTCGATTTCGTGGCGAAAATCTGGCGCTCGACCTGATCAATACCGAAGCAAATGTACGCACCAAACGGCGTGATTTGCTGGAAAACCCGTCAGAGATTGAACGCTGGTGGCAGTTTGCGCAACAACTTCACCCGGAAATGGTGACTGTGGTTGCTCCTCCATTGATTTTCGATGAACACCTGCAACAATCCCTGTTCGCCCTGCGCACACAGTTACGGGCGTTGGTCACCAGCCTGACGAATCATGAACCGCTCGGAGATCATGCACTGGATGCGGTGAATGAGGTTCTCTCGACGGGCTACACAAAACTGCAATCGACGGGCGATCATTTTCATACGGTATACGTCGTACCAGATTCGCCCTATGGTGCGATTGAATATCCGATTGCACAGTCGATGTGGAACATGCTGACGACAGGGGATTTGAACCGTCTGCATAAATGCACGAATGAACGCTGCATCCAGTGCTTTTATGACACTACACGCAGCGCCACGCGCATTTATTGCAGCCTTGCCTGTCTGGAGCGTGCGCGTTCAGCCGAACGTTATCGCCAGAGCAAGCAAGGCACACACTCCAATGAGCCAGAAGGTTAGCGGGTCAGCCAGGCAGCCATTTCTGCAAGGCGCGTCGCGTAGCCCATTTCGTTGTCATACCACGCCGCGACTGATATGAGATTGTCGCCCATCACCTGAATCAACGGCATGTCGATAATCGAAGAGTGCGGATCACCAACGATACGCGAGGACGCCCATTCTTCGTTCAGGATGTCCATGATCCCGTGCAACGGGCCAGATTCAGCCTCTTTGCGGAAGATGCCGCGCAGTTCATCGGCAGTTGTCGGGCGATTGGAAATTGCCGTAACTTCCGCGATGCTCCCGGTGCGGGTTGGCACGCGATAGGCTTTCCCGGTCATCTTGAGGTCTTTCCAGATGAACAGGAGTGCTTTCGCCGCGCCGGACGATGACGGGATAATATTTTCTGTTGCTGCCCACGAATCGCGGCGATCCTTCATCGGCTGATCGGTGAGAGATTGGCTGTTGGTATAGGAGTGAACAGTGGAGAAGAACGCGGATTGAATGCCGACGCTGTTCACCAGAACCTTGACGACTGGGGCGAGCGCGTTGGTGGTACAGCTTCCCATGCTGATGATCTTGTGCTTATCAGCATCGTACTGTTCGAGATTGATGCCGGGGAGCAGTACCGCGTCGCAATCCTGTAGCGACTTGCTCGGTGCGCTGACAAGTACACGCTTCGCGCCGCGATCCAGATGTGCCTGTGCGCCCGCGCGGACGGTTGCGCGCCCGGTACAATCGATCACCAGATCGACGCCAAGAGCGCCCCAGTCTGGCAATTCCTGCATTGAATTGTAGTAGGCAATCTCCCGATCCCCGATCACGAAGCCTTTATCCGTACCCTTGACGGATTCGTGCCAGCGCCCATAGTTGCTATCGACTTCAAACAGCGCGGCCATTGTGGGAATATCACGAATATCGGAGATGGAAACCGGGGTGAACAGATTATTACGGAGCGCGACCTTGAGCGCCGAGCGTCCGATACGACCAAATCCATGAATTGCGATAGTTGACACAGTTTGTATCCTTTGCCATGCTGCCATTCATCGCTACTACATTGGCGACATATTTTGATTATACTAATCTAAAATCAAAATGACAAGGATATTGGTCAGTTGCACCAACAGGGATGTAAAACAAAAACGCGCCGATCCGTAGATCAGCGCGTATGATCAAATTTTTCATCGATCTGTCGGGGTGCCCGGATTTGAACCGGGGGCCTCACGCTCCCAAAGCGTGCGCTCTAGCCATGCTGAGCCACACCCCGAAGTAGTTTATAGTATAGCTGACTTTTTCTGGTTTGCTAGGGCGAATCACGGCTTTTTACAAAAACACTATTATGGGTAGGCTGTACTGGTTGAGGGTCGTTGTGCCGCAAGTTCGGCACGGTCTCTTTCGATCAATGCCAGTGCATCCGTTTCACTGGCCGCAAAATATATTTTGGATCGTGCTGCTGGAAATTGATCTACGATTTGGCCGATCAACCGCACAAACTGGTTACTGGTAACGTTCACAGAAAAACGATAGCGGGATTGCGCCTGACGGTGGGCTTTCATGGCAGCCTTGATGATGTCTGGCGGAGTTCGTTCTGCACCATAGCTCAGGATGTAGTAGGCAGGGATATGTTCTGCTATCCGTCTGCTATATTCTACTGCGCTGTTATATTCGTCCACCGTCCACGTGGGTGGAAATTCCCAACGCAATATACCCTTTGATGCGTCAAACCAGTCTACTTTGATGGGCATAATTCATCTTTTCACAAACGAATTTAAATTTGGTGTAAGGGTATTATATACAAATTTATCAGATTTGGATGATTTTTCCTTCTGCCGCCCGTAACAATCGATCCTGAATTGCCGCGCCAATCCCCGATACCGGGAAGCTACGCGCCAGAATTACATCGACACCACGTTCATCCATCGCGCGCAGGCTGGCAAATAGACGTTGCGCGACGGTTTCCAGATCGTTCAGGCTTCCCAGTTGAATGACCACACCGGGCAGGTTGTTCTGGATATCTTCATCAGCAATGAGCAGCCCAACCCGTTGCCCCGCTTCAGTCAGTTGACGGGCAGTTGCAACCATTGCTTTACGTATAGCCTCATCACTTCCCGCGTAGAGGCGTAATTCAGCACGCGGCGAGTAATGTTTGAGCAGCATTCCCGGCGCGGGCATGGCTTCTTCATTGGGATGTACATAGCGTTCCAGGCGCTTGACCGTTGGGAGCAACTCTCGCAATTCTTCCAGCGAGACGCCGCCGGGACGGAGTATCAACGGTGGATCAGTCGTCAGATTTACAATCGTAGACTCGACACCGATATTCGCTGCACCGCCATCCAGAATCAAAGGGATACGCCCTTGCAGGTCGTCATAGACGTGTTGGGCAGTGGTTGGGCTGGTATGTGCAAAGCGATTGGCGCTTGGGGCAGCAATCGGCACACCCGCTGTTTCCAGCAAGGTACGCGCTATCTGATGAATCGGCATTCGTACCGCGACGGTGGACAGTCCAGCGGAAACATTGACAGGAATTGCATCAGTACGCGATAAGACCAAAGTCAATGCACCAGGCCAGAAGCGTGCTATCAATGGATAGGCAATGGATGGTATATCGTGCGCGACCTGTTCCAGTTGATCCAGATGATGAATGTGAACGATTAACGGGTCGGTAGCGGGACGGCCTTTTGCCTCGAAAATACGCGCAGTAGCGGCAGCATCCAGTGCATTTGCCCCTAACCCATAGACCGTTTCTGTCGGGAAGGCGACCAGTTCCCCGGCACGAATCAACGACGCAGCCTCCGCAATCGCGGCTGGATCAGCAGCAGATAAAATGCGCGTCATTTTTGAATTGCGTAGCGCCATTGTTCCAACGGCGCAGCAGCAATCTGTTCGACAGACAACAGGGTATAACCGCGCAGTTCGCACCACTGCGGGATTTCATCCTGCGCGCCGGGGTCTGTCGTCACGAATTCCAGCACTTCGCCCTGCTGCAATTTGCCCATTCTGCTATTCAGGTACAACAAAATCTCATAGCATACCTGCATGGTGCTGGAAAAGCGGTCTGTCGGGTTTTCGGCCTGCATCAGAATTTGACCTTCACCGTATCCGGGTCAAGCGCAGGCCATTGTACAAACACATCGCCATTTTCGACTTTGGTTTGATAAGTGCGCAGGGCTTTCGATTGCCGGATTGCTGCCAGCGCCGCCCCAATCACGGGAGGGAATACGGACCATTCCTGTACCGAGCCGTCGCTCAGATCGAATTTACTACGGTGTAGACCACAAACCAGCGAACAATTTTCGATTTTGCTGCCACCCAGCGGAAAAAACATATGGCTGCATGTTCCCTGTACAATAAACGGGTCATCAGCGCAACGGGCAATTGCCAGCATTTGTCCGTTAATAGTGAATCCTTTGGCCTTACTGATCGGGATTTCATTTAGTCCGCATACGCGCACCCACACTGTTGTTTGATCAGTCATGTGAACATCCATCCTTAAAATCTAACTAGAGATTAGCAGATTTTACACCCTGCAAAAAAATAGTGATCCAAAACCATGTTATAATACGTATAAACTGGAAGAAAGGAAGAGAGATAAATGCCCCATGTATCAATCCCGGCACTCATCATCATTCTGGTGATTGTTGTGCTGTTGTTCGGTAGTGGCAGAGTTGCAAAACTCGGCGCGGAACTCGGCGTTGCAGTGCGTGAGTTCAAGAAGGGTCTGGAAGGCGACGATAAGCCAGAGGCCGACAAGCCAAAGAATGAAATTCCGCCAACCACACCTACTGTCTAGTTTTATCGCTAACCCGCATCCCCGCCATGTATAAACAGCGGGGATTTTTTACTGGAAATTTCTTAACCGATCTTTCGTCGTCCGGTTACTACCACACGTTGCATTATAGCTCTTTCCCGGAAACGCTCCACCAGAACAAGAATCACTAAAACCCCAGCCAGTGCCAATGATACTGTTTGCACTATTGAAGATGGGTTTACTACACCACGCGCATTGGCAATCGCCACAAATGCCCACACAAAGACCCCAATCAACGCGATTTCCTTATGCCGGAAGGCAAACACTGTCCCAATCACAGAAACAATAACCAGTAAAGCCGCTGTCCACAGTTCCTGCGTCTGCAATTCCGGACGATAGCCAGCGTCATACAGGGTATAGGCAATATTGACCACTGTCGCCACGCACAACCAACCGAGATACAGACTGAATGGTACATGCGTGCATAAGCGTTCTGCCAGCGATACCGCTTTGCGTCCGATTCCCAATTGCAGATAAATCCATACCAGCGTCATTGTGAATAGCGAAATCACAATGGAACTCAATACAAACTGGTTGAAATGGAATAAAACCAGCCAGAAAACATTCAAAAAGCAGGTGATCAGAAATGGCAACGCAATTTTATCCATCAGCGCATGATTACGTTGTGCCGGGAGCGCCTGCCAGAATGCAAATGCACCAAGCCCAAGCCAGATCAATCCCCAAATTGAAAAAGCATAGTTCGCAGGCGTGATCAAAATTGGCAGGCGATTGGAGATAACTGCGCTGGTCTGTCCATTGATGGGTATTGCTTCCGAAAGGACATTACCGACAATAACTGCGATAAATCCTGCTACTACCGCAATCTGCCGAACGATACCAGACAGTCCACCGGATACAGACTGTGGCTGTGAATTTGTTAGTGTTGCCATGTTTCCCTCTTTTGTTTGATGTCTAGGTTGTCGCTACTGTCTCGACAACCTTCTTTTCTTCAGTTGTTCGGCCAAAGAATTTTCCAAGCGTCGTACCAATGTTGAAATCCTTCATATAGGCCAGATTTTCTGGCACAAACGCGCGTGGTTGTATCCCGAATTTGCTGATCAGCGCGTTATCCTGCACAACGTTGGGAACGGCAAGCAGTTCGAGCAAGGTTGTACTGACAGGTGGTGCAGGCAGTAATGTCTGCATTCCGATCACCGCAGGGCGCAGAACAGGAACAGGGATTTTCACCAGAATCCGGCTCGTCCCCATCGCCTTCAGGACGCGCTTCACGATCTCCTCATATTCCAGCACTTCGGGGCCGCCAAGTTCATATTCCTGTCCATAGGTAGACGTATCATCAATACTGCGGACAAAGGCCTCTACCACATCGCCCACATAAACAGGCTGGAATTTCGCTTTGCCATCGCCCACCACCGGGAAAATAATCGGTGTCATCTGGATCAATCGGGCTTGCACATTGGCAAATTCATCCTGTGGCCCCCAGATCACCGAAGGCCGGAAGGCCGTCCAGTTCAGGTCGGACTTTGAAACAAATTCCTGTGCCAATCCCTTGCTCCGAAGGAAGCGCGAAAAATGATCGGCGGTAGCTCCGGCCTGGCACATATTCAGGAAGCGCTTTACACCTGCTGCCTTTGCCGCTTCCAGAACATTCACAGTTCCCTGTGTATTGATTGCCTCGTAGGTGCGCTTGCCCTTTTCTATTGCAATCGCCACCAGATGAATGACAGTATCGACATCCTTCATCCATTCGGTGAGCGTTTCGGGGCGCGTCACATCCCCTTTGACAATTTCAATTTTCTTCTCGACATCACCCAGCCGTTTTAGCGCCTTGTCCGGGTTGCCCACCATTGCACGCACAGGCTTACCGAGCGCCACCAGCCGACGTACAAGGTTATTGCCAACGTATCCCGACGCACCTGTTACCAGAATCATTTTTCCACACCCTCTCCAAAAGCGACAAAATCACTATGTGCCGCACATAGAGATTGTACAAAACCTGTACAAGGTCTGCCAACTATCCGTGATGCTTGCTCGAACCATCAGTTTTCAGGAAAACAGAACAAATGTCTTGACTCTCAAGTAGCTTGAGGGTTTATCCTTATTTTCAAACGGGAAAGCAATGTCGGAGGACAGCGAACGATGATCAGGATAGGCGAATTTTCCAAACTGGTACAGGTTCCGGTTGCCACCCTGCGTTACTACGATCAGGTTGGACTGCTGAAACCTGTCGAGGTAGATCGCTTTACCGGTTATCGCTACTACTCCGCCAGCCAGCTTCCCCGGTTACATCGCATCCTAGCGCTCAAGGGTCTCGGTTTTTCGCTGGAACAAATCAGCACAGTGCTGGCAGAAGGCTTAACTCCGGAGCAAATGCGTGGAATGCTCCGTCTGCGTCACGCACAGATCAGCCAACAGCTTGCCGATATGCAAAACCAGCTTGTCGAGGTCGAAGTACGCCTGAAACAAATCGAAGGAGAGGATCAGCTATCGACCTATGATGTGATGTTGAAGCATGTAGAACCGCTGCTTGTCGCTTCCGTTCGTACCATTCTTTCCAGCCACAATATGAGCGGCTCACTGTTCCCGGAAGTGTATGAGGCCATCGGTACACACGTCGCCGAAGCACTTGGCCCACACCCCGGACAAGGTGGGCAAACGATGGTGCTATGGTACGACACCGAGTTCAAGGAACACGAGGTAGACGGTGCTGCTGCGTTTATCCTGCGTTGTCGTGTCCCGGAAAGCGGACGGATGCGCGTCCATGAATTGCCTGCCGCGACGATGGCGGCAACAGTCCATCATGGCAGCTATCAAACCATTGGGGAGGCACACGAAGCCGTACTCGGATGGATCGAGGCCAACAACTATCGGATTGTCGGGGCAGACAGGGAAATCTACATTTACAACAGGATGCCCATTCGTCAGGACGATCCTTCCTATGTCACCGAAATTCAGTACCCGGTAGAGAAGAACGGTAACCACACCTAATCTGCAAAAGGAGAAAATCATGATCAACGGACCAAAAATCGACGAGCGTGCTGCACAGCATTATGTCGGAATTCGGACGCAGGTTCCTATGTCCGAAATGGGATCGGGCATCATTCCGCAACTGCACAGTGAAGTGATGGCATGGTTGAACCAAAAAGGGGTCAAGCCCTCTGGTGCGCCAATCCTGATTTATCATGTGATCGACATGGCGAACAAACTTGATATTGAAATGGCGTGGCCTGTCGCAAAGGCGCTGGAAAATGACGGAAAAATCCATGCAGGTACTCTCCCGGCAGGACGTTACGGATCGGTACTATATACAGGAGATTATTCCGGCCTGATGGAAGCCAATGGCGTCCTGATTGATTGGGCAAAAGACAACAATGTTGCGTGGGATCGGTGGGATTCCCCGACAGGAGACGCCTTTGCCGCCCGCTACGAAACCTATATTACAGACCCCGGTAATGAACCCGACCCGGCAAAATGGGAAACCGAAGTTGCCATCAAACTCGCGGATAAGTAAAACACTCTGGTAATGAAACCCGGCTTTCTTTGAGGCCGGGTATTTGCGTCTGATAAAACAATTCTCCGCATCACTTTTGATAAAGTGCCGGAACATCTCAATCTATAAATGATTGTGAGAATCCCAAATGGTCAAATCCGCGCCAGGCAAAGATTTTGTTATGAATCTGCGGATTGCGGCAGCACTGGCTTGAGATCAATGACAGGTGTCCCATCAATTGCTTCAATGGGGCCAACTTTCAGGCGGTTCTTCTCAATTTCCAGTACAACGACGCGATGCAATCCAATCGGGTTTGGCCTATCGGGGGAGCGTGTTGCAAAGACGCCCGTCAATGGATTATTTGTGTCGTTGCGAGGGTGTACCTTCAGGACATCACGCCGGGATTGGTGAAACCATGTCAGGACGATCATCGCGTCGCCGACGACAATTCCATCCAGCCCTTCCGCAACCTCTGGATTTACCTCGATCCACGCATCAGGTGCGCCCTCATTACCTTGTCTGGGGGCTTCGCCGCGATTTTTGAGAGAAGATTGAATAACCCCAATCGGATGCAATATATTTTCTGACATCTTTACAGCGCTTTCCAGTTTTTCCGTACAGGTTTGCCGCCGTCGGGATAGATTGTCGAGAATGCACTTTCGACGGTTAATTCAAACAGAACGTAGATTTCTTTCGGTTGGTATCCATATTTCGTGGCTAGCTCTCGCATTGCTGGATCGACGCTCAGAGCGGCATGTCCGGTCAGACAAAATTCACCCTCGCCACCGTCGTTGTTACTGACTGAACAATGGAGTGCATAGGCAGAACCCCGTTGCAAATCGTGTCCTTTTGGAGATGTTGGCTCCATAAACAGGAACAGATGCCCCTCGCCAATAATTGGCGTTACAGGATGTACACGCGGTACGCCATCTTCCCGGACGGTTGCGAGATAGGCAGGCGCGTTTTTGAACCGTTTTTCACCAAACGCCGCGAGTTCAGGTTCTGCGAGTGCAAAATCCTGCCAGCTATATTTCATACTCCCTCCGACGGTTTCCTGATACTGAACATAAGTATATCCAACTATCCGCATCGTGTTCGGGAGCAATAGAAATTGCACCAGATCGTATTTGAGAGAGAAATGTAATTCACCCCATTGCCTGGCAACGAGTTATAGTTATTGCCAAACAAAAATTAAATTTGATACTTGACATGCCACAGGAAGCATGTTAGATTGTGTGCAAATCAATTTATTCGTAAAGTTTACAAATTCTCTTGTTCGCTACAAAATCGCCCAGCAAAGTTACACCAGCCGATATTAAACGGCACAACGAGGAGCTTATTCTGAGGAATGTCTACGCGCACGAGAGCATCTCTCGCGTGCAACTGGCGAATCTGACAAACCTCTCCCGTCCGTCCGTTACCGAACTGACGCAGGGATTGATACGGCGCGGGCTGGTGACAGAAGTAGGTCCCGAACAGGTTGCGGATAAAGTGGGCAAGAAACCAACACTGCTGGCCTTCAATCCAGATGCGTTCAATCTGGTGGCGATAGTCATAGGCGATACCGAGGTGATCGGCAAGCTGACAGATTTACGCATCCAGGCTGTCGATGAAGAATGCGCACCGCTGGAAGGCGTCGTTGGCACAAAGCTGGTCGATTTAATTTTGAACTTGATCCAGCGCCTTGTGAATAAAGCAACTCGCCCATTACTGGGAATCAGTGTCGGGACGCCGGGGATTGTGGATAGCAACACCGGGATTGTCCATCTGGCAACAAATCTGGATTGGCTGGATTTGCCGCTGGCAGATGCGATTTCAGCACGTTTTCAACTTCCGGTCTACATCGGCAATGATAGTAATCTGGCGGCAGTTGGCGAATATCGGTTTGGTCGCGGGCAGGGTATCGACAACCTGATCGTCGTCAAAGTCGGCACGGGTATCGGCGCGGGTATTGTCGCGGACGGACATATTATTCAGGGCGATGCCTTTGGCGCTGGCGAACTTGGACACATCCCATTCCCGAATCTTGAAAGCCGTTGTATCTGTGGTCGGCGCGGTTGCCTCGAATCATTAGTCAGTTTGTGGGGAATCCCCCAACAGGCGCAGCGTAGCGCGGCACAACGCCCCGAATCCCTGCTCAACAGGATCGCCGCAGGTGGCGAAATCACCATTGATACATTGATGGAAGCACTCAAACAAAGCGATATGGTAGCCGTCGAACTGGTAAAGACGGCTGGTTCCTATCTGGGACAGGCGCTGATTACAGTAGTTGGCCTGCTCAACCCGAAAGAAATTATCCTGACGGGGAGCATGGTTCGGCTGGGGGATATGTTCCTCAGTGAGGTACGTCGAACTGTCGAGGAAGGCGCTTTTGCCTACATTGCAAAACACACCGATGTAACGCTGACCAGTCTGGGAGACGACGCAATTTTGCTTGGTGCAGGCGCAATGCTGCTCGAAAAAGAGCTTGGCCTGTAGCGAGGTATTCGAGCCGTTTTCGACGTTTGTGGATTGGGAGCCAAACGCGAAAATTCGGATAACCAATGAAGTCAGTTTGCTGGATAACAGGAGAAACCTTATTCGCGCTGAAACAACCCGTCCGATTTTTAACTCGACTGATTCCATTACATCTTTAGCAGAAAGAAGAGGCGATTTCTATGTATAAGCATTTGTTGCGTAATCTGCTCGCTTTGGCGCTGGTGTTCACTGCGGTGGCATTCGCACAGCCTCAGACAACGCCCGCTAAGGCGGCAACCGTAACGCTGGTTATCGAAAGCTGGCGTACTGGCGACGAAGCGGTCTGGGATCAGGTGATCGAATCATTCAAAAAAGCCAACCCTGACATCGAGGTTAAATTCCAGCCGACCAACCCGCCCGATTACAACGCCGCGCTGAACGCCAAGCTGAAGTCTGGCACTGCTGGCGACCTGATCACCTGCCGTCCGTTCGATGCTGGTTTCCAGCTTTACAAAGATGGCTATCTGGGCGATGTTTCCGGCCTCAAGGGTTTGGAACACTTCACGCCGTTCGCCCGCAGCGCATGGGCGACAGCAGATGGCAAGACCACCTACTGTGTCCCGATGGCTTCTGTGTTACATGGGTTCATCTATAACAAGGACTATTTCGACAAGAATGGTCTGAAGGAACCTGCTACCTATGAAGACTTCCTCGCCTTGCTCGAAGCGATCAAGAAGGAAGGCTCGATGACTCCTCTGGCTATCGGCACGAAGGAAGGCTGGACAACAACCAGCATGGGATTCGATAACATCGGCCCGAACTTCTGGGGTGGCGATGCAGGCCGTCTGGGTATCATCGCTGGTACGCGCAAATATAACGACAAGGGCTTTGTTGCTGCCTTCGACGCTCTGAACAAGTGGGCTCCGTTCCTGCCAAAGGGTCACGAAGCGATCAACTACACCGACAGCCAGGCGCTCTTCACTACCGGCAAGGCCGCGATCTTCCCCGCTGGCTCGTGGGAAATTGCAGGCTTCGAGAAGGACGCCACCTTCAAGATGGGCGCGTTCAAGGCTCCGCCTCCTGCCGCCAACGCTGGTAAATGCTCTATCTCCGATCAACTCGACATCGCTGTTGGCTTCAACGCAAAGGGCAAGAATCAGGACGCCGCGAAAAAGTTCCTCGAATTCGTCGCTACCCAGAGCTTCGCGGAAATCTATGGCAAGGGTCTCCCCGGCTTCTTCCCGCTCGCTGACTACAAGCTGACGCTGGATGATCCGCTGGCGAACACCTTCCTAAGCTGGCGCGGTTCGTGCGAATCTGCACTCCGTTCCTCCTATCAGGTTCTGAGCAGCAACGCCGAATATCCAACAGAAAACAATCTGTGGAACGTCACAACACAAATGCTCCAGGGCAAGCTGACGCCACAGGCTGCTGGCGACTCGATCCAGACCGCTCTCGATAAGTGGTACAAGCCCGCCGCCAAATAAATTTCCTTTTAGAAGTTGTCCGGGAAACCCCACCCTAAATCCCTCCCCGCAGGCGAGGAGGGACTTCCAGACGGAGTTTCGCCCCCTTTCCTTGCTTGCGGGGAAAGGGTTGGGGAAAGGGGTCAAAACTTCAGGCAATTCTTCAAGGAAAATCTGAACACAGCCCCGGTCTTTGGGCCGGGGCAACGATACAAACCTTCCGTAGTGACAGATGCAGGTGTGACATGCAAACCAATCGCCCCGCAGGTAAACAGTTTCCGGTTCATATTCTCGTCTTTCTTGCGCCCGCAGTCATTATCTATACCCTGTTTATGGCGGTTCCGCTGCTCGACTCGATCCGTCTCAGTTTCTATGATCAGAGTAGCGATGTTTTGAAATTCGTCGGGTTGCAAAACTTCCAGACGCTTCTCACGGGTGAACTCTGGGCTCCGCGCTTCTGGAATGCGCTTCGCAATAATTTCATTTTCTTTTCCATCCATCTGTTTGTGCAAAACCCGATTGCCTTGCTGCTTGCGGCGCTCCTGACCAGCAAGATTATCAAGGGACGCGCTATCTATCGCACGCTTATTTTCACACCCACAACGCTTTCTGTCGTGATCGTTGGGTTCATCTGGAGCCTGATCCTCAACCCGACATGGGGCATTTTCGACGGATTCCTGAAAACAATCGGGCTTGGAGACGCGATTCAACCCTGGCTTGGTTCGGAAACCACTTCACTGATCACCATTTCGCTGATTTCTGTGTGGCAATGGGTTGGCCTGCCGATGATTCTATTCACTGCCGCGCTGATTGGTATTTCCGAGGAACTGCTGGAAGCGGCGCGCGTAGACGGCGCAACCGGATGGATCGTATTCTGGCGTATTCGTTTGCCGTTGATCTTCCCGACTATTGGTATCGTAACGATTCTGACATTCGTTGGCAACTTCAATGCCTTCGATCTAATCTATACAACACAGGGGCCGCAAGCCGTCCCGAACTATACCACCGACATCATGGGTACACTCTTCTACCGCACCTTCTATGGTGTCCAGTTGCAGCCGGGTAACCCGACGATGGGGACGACAATCGCCGCCGCAACCTTCGTGATCATACTCGCAGGCGTTTTACTGTATCTCTACGGAATACAGCGTCGTCTGGTACAGACATAGACAGGAAAAGATCATGTCCACAACAGCCTTGAAACAACCAATCCGTGAAACGGTAAGTACACGCGGCTATGATCTTACGCGCCTGCTGTTCAATCAGATCATCCCGCATATCATCCTGATCAGTTATACCCTGCTGGCGCTCTTCCCGATTGCGTTGACGGTGATCAATTCATTCAAATCGCGCGCCAATATGTTCAATTCGCCCTATGCGCTGCCACTGGGGAATATGTTTACCCCCGCTGGCTATCAGATGGTATTCGATCCACGTCGCGCCAGTGCCGGGTTATATCTGCAAAACAGCCTGATCGTCACCATTGGTACGCTGATTTGTGTGATCCTCTTCGGTGCGATGGCAGCTTGGGCGCTCTCCGAATACAAGTTTCCGGGTAACCGCCTGACCGGGTTGTATCTCTCCATCGGGATTATGATCCCGATCCGTCTGGGTACGGTGGGATTGGTCAAGGTTTCGGAATCGCTCGGCTTGCTCGGAACGTTGCAAGCGCTGATCCTGATTTACATCGCTCAAAACCTCCCACTCGCAATTTTCATCCTGACGCAGTTTTTCAAGGATTTACCCATTGAATTGAAGGACGCAGCGCGTGTAGACGGCGCGAGTGAATATCGGCTGTTCTGGCTGCTACTGCCGCTGGTGCGTCCGGCGATTGCATCGGTTGCGGTCTTCACCATGATTCCGGTCTGGAATGATTTGTGGTTCCCTCTGATCATTGCGTCGGGCGATGCCACCCGCACCGTTACGCTTGGCGTCCAGATGTTCACCGGGCAGTTCCTGAAAGAGTGGACAGCGCTTCTTGCAGCGCTCACACTGGCGATGCTGCCCGTATTGATCCTCTATGGTCTGTTCTCACGCCAGATGATTCGTGGCCTGACCGCTGGAGCAGTCAAGCAGTGAAAGTCGTCATCGTTGGCGCAGGCTCGATGGGCAATGCACACGCGGCGGGCTGGATGGCCTGCCGTTCGCTGGGTGCGGAACTGGTCGGGATAGTCGGAAACGATCCGACGCATACCCGCGAACTCGCAGATAAATATGGCGTCCCGGCACTGGAACAACTCGATCAGGTGCTTTCGCAAGTCGATATTGTGGATATTTGCGTTCCGACGCCATTACATCTGCAATTTACCGAACAGGCTGCCGCCGCGAAAAAGCAGATCATTTGTGAGAAGCCAATCGCACGCACCTACGACGATGGTCAGAAGATGATCGAAGTATGCGAGGTCGCAGGTGTGCGCCTGTTCATCGGGATGGTAGTACGTTTCTTTCCACAATATCAAAGCATACAGCGTTCGCTCACAGCCGGACAAATCGGAAATCTGGCGGTACTGCGCCTGACCCGTGCGGCATGGCGTCCACAGAAATCCGGCGATAACTGGTTCATGGATATGGCAAAGTCTGGCGGGCCGTTGCTGGATATGCTCGTACATGATTATGATTACGCGCGCTGGCTTGGTGGCGAAGTGGAGCGCGTCTATGCCCGTACCTCGCCCGCTGGTGAAGGCGGTGTCAGCGATTACGCGCAGGTGATGCTGCGTTTCAAAAACGGCACGATTGCACATATTGAGGGCGGCTGGTGCTATCCACCGGGGCTGTTCCGCACGAAGATCGAGGCGGCGGGCGATGGGGGATTGATCGAATGGGAATCGGATAACAGCGCCCCGCTGACCGCATATTATCAGGCGCAACCCGGTCAGGTTGCCGAGGTTGGCCTGCCACTCAGTCCGCTGGCGGTTGATCCTTATACCGCGATGATCCAGCATTACTACGAATCGCTGATCAACGACAGACCGTTTTCCGTCGCGCCGCAGGATGCGCTCGAAGCCACCCGCATTGGGTTAGCCGCCATTGAATCTGCCAAAACAGGCAGACCGATCACACTTCAGGGATAAAACCATGCGAATCGGGATGATGAGTTTTGCACACCTGCACGCCGAAGCCTATATTCACAATTTGCGGGCGATTCCCGATGTGGAAATGATCGGGCTGGCGGACGATAACACTGAACGCGGCAAACACTTCGCGGAGCAATTCAACGCGCGGCTGTATCCGGGCTACGCGGCGTTGCTTGCTGACAAACCAGACGGTGTTGTGATTTGTTGCGAGAACAACCGCCATCACGAACAACTGCAAATGGCGCTGGACGCTGGAATCAAACATATTCTTTGCGAGAAGCCGCTGGCAACCACTGCCGAAAACGCGCGCAAGATGATAGACGCCGCAGCAAAAGCAGGCGCAAAGGTGATGACTGCGTTCCCGGTACGGTTCAGTTCACCGCTGCGCGAAGCCAAAGCCGCAATTGATGCGGGCAAACTCGGCAAAATCCTCGGTTGCAACGCCACTAATCAGGGCGAAAATCCGGGTTATCATCGAGATTGGTTTGTGAATCGGGAGCTTTCCGGCGGCGGCGCACTGATGGATCACATCGTTCATGTGACGGACGCGCTGCGCTGGATTTTCAAGAGCGAGGTTACAGAGGTTTACGTTGAATCGGATTATCCAAATAAACCGTTGTTTCCTGCGCCGGGGCTGGATATTGATACTGCCGGAATCGTCATGCTGAATTTCGACAATGGCGCGTTTGTCGGTCTGGATTGCAGTTGGAGCCGCCCGAATTATTACCCGACATGGGGCAATGTGAAGATCGATTTTGTCGGCGAACGTGGTCTGCTCGTCGTGGATGTATTCGGACAGCGACACATCACCTATAGCCATCCGAATCGTCGCCCACTCTGGGGATTCTGGGGCAGCAACATCAATCAGGCGATGATCGATGAATTTGCCGCCAGCATTCGGGAAAGCCGTGCGCCACTCATAACCGATGTTGACGGGATGAAAGCCGTTGAGGTTGTGATGGCAGCCTATCGTTCTGCCGAGACGCGCGAACCCGTGCGTGTGTAATTCAAGACCCGGCGCTGAAGCACCGGGCTAAGATCGATTTTTCAACTGTGGTTGATCCAATCTCGCTTGATCTATGCAATGTTCCGATCATGGATCAAGCGGACAATCATCATATGCTTATAGCCCGGTGCTTCAGCGCCGGGTTCGAGGGAGATTACTTTTTCCCATTGGGCAAGACAACAGCCCGCACAACGCCATCTCCGTAACTCGATGCCAGTTCAAAGGCGTCCTGCGCTTCGTCCAGCGAAAAGAAATGAGTTGCCAGTTTTTCCAGTTGCAGGTTGGGCGACTCTGCCAGCGCGATTGCTGCCGGGTAGGTATGCTTCATACGCCGTGATAGTTGAATCGCCAGTTCCTTGCGACGCGCAGCGGAAGCGCCAAACTGAATGTTATCCTCAACGGGAATCCCCACAATGATAACGCGCCCGCCATATCGTGCGGCGTCCATACATTGCCCGGCAGTATCGCGTACCCATGCCGCTTCGATGGCAATATCAACGCCGCGATTATTCGTCAGCCGCATGATTTCCGCCACCGGATCAACCTTCGAGGCATCAATCACATGATCTGCTCCCCATTCGCCCGCCAGCGACAGCCGATGCGATTGCCTATCCACCGCGAAGATATGTCGCGCGCCTGCCAACCGTGCCAGTTTCATGATCAACAGGCCGATCCCGCCACAGCCGATCACCAGCACATCTTCGCCAATCTCGATTTTGGCAAGGCGGCTGGCATGGAGCGCGATACCCAACGGTTCCAGCAACGCGCCGCCTACATCACTAATCGTATCGGGAAGCGGGATACACGAACGCGCTTCGTGCAACATTTGCTGTCGCATCGCGCCCTGATACGGCCACAATCCAATAAATTTCAGCGCCGTACACAGATGGTGCTGTCCATCCATGCAACGCTCACACTGCAAACAGGGCGTCGCGGGTTCGACGGCAACGCGCATTCCAACACGCATCGACGGATCAACATCCGCACCGACGGCAATAATGCGCCCTGCCGCCTCATGTCCGAGCGCCAGCGGGCCTTCCGGGGCAACGCCGCCAATATCACCAAACAGAAAAGCGTGCAGGTCGCTCCCGCAGATGCTCACCGCCGAAACTTCCAATAATACTTCGCCCTTGCCCGGAACAAGCGCGGGCATTTCTTCTACACGAATCTCTTCTTTGCCATAAAGATAAGCTGCTTTAGCCATTAATAAGTCCTTTTTTGCACGCTCCCGCGATACACGATCTCCGGGTAAATCACCTGCTGAAACAGCGGTGTATCCGGTTTCTGGATCAATTGCAGAAGATAATCCACGCTCTGTTTCCCAACCATTGCCAAATCCTGACGAACGGTGGTCAGCGGTGGATCAAAATATTCAGATTCGGGAACATCATCGAAGCCAACGATTGAGACATCCTCCGGCACGCGCAGACCGTTCTGCCGCAGCGCCGAGATTGCGCCCAGTGCCATCTGGTCATTCGCCGCCACAATCGCCGTAAACGATCCCCTTCCACGTTCAATCAGGCGTTGCGTCGCAAGATAACCACTGGCGGCTGTCCATTCGCCTGTTTCACTCAATCCCGGCGTGATTCCATTCTTTCGTAGCGTTGCCAGCCATGATTCCTGCCGCGCCACCGCGTCGTACCATGCCGACGGACCGCTGACATAGGCGATATTGCGGTGTCCATAATCGATCAGGTGTTGCGTGATTTTTTGCGTCCCGCCTGCCTGATCGATGACCACAGAAGCCGATGGATCGCCGGGTTTGATGCCAATTTTGATCAAGGGTGTGTTGCTGAAAGCGCGTTCCAGTTCATCGAACACATAGGATTGCACAGGCACGATAGCAACAATCCCATCGGCTTCCACCCCGCTGCGCCGGACTTCCTGCACATCTTCCAGACTGGAAAAGATAACGCGATAACCGTGCGCTTTGGCAGCGAGTTCAACCCCTTCGACCATTTGCGCCGGGCCATAATAGGCCAGTCCGTAGGTGATCACTTCCAGCATGGAAGTACGCCGCGTCACCAGCGTGCGCGCCGCCTGATTCGGTTTATATCCAAGCGTCTCAATCGCGGCAGAAACGCGCTGGCGGGTCGCTTCGGCAACGTTCGGGTTTCCGTTGATCACGCGCGATACGGTTTGGTGAGAAACACCGCAGTAATTAGCAACATCCTGTAACGTAATCGTCTTTCCCAATTTAGCGGCATTCCTCAACGGTAAATTAAATCCCGGCGCTAAAGCACCGGGCTATGATCGGATGCTCTGTTATGAGAGGTCAATTCGCGTTTGATCTATTTATGAGGTTCAATTTTTCAAGTGTTTATAGATCAAGCGAGATTCTATTTCAAGACTGTCTTTTATTGCTTATAGCCCGGTGCTTCAGCGCCGGGAAACAAATGGGACAATCCGCTAGATGCCCTTTGCCAGATGATAATACATATCATTCCAGCGTAATTCATTCTTGAAATTGCGGATTTGTGTATTTTTATCAATCAGCAGGAATTCAATACCGAGCATATCCGCATAATCCTCCAGATGCTCAACCTTCAACGACAGGCTGAATCCGGTATGATGCGCGCCGCCTGCATGAATCCATGCCGCCGCCGCGATTGGCAAATCCGGGTGCGGATTCCAGAGCGCACGCGCCACAGGCAATTTCGGTAATGGATGATTTGGCGGGACAACATCCACCGTATTGACGATCATACGGAAGCGATTGCCCAAATCCACAATGGAGGCGTTCAATGCGGGGCCGATTGCCGAATCGAATACCAGCCGCACGGGGTCGGCCTTGCCCCCAATCGACAGTGGATGGATTTCCAGCGTCGGACGTGCATTGGCAATCGTCGGACAGATTTCCAGCATATGTGCGCCGAGGACACGCATCCCGTGTGGATCGAAGTGGTAAGTATAGTCCTCCATGAACGACGTACCACCGGAGAGTCCCGCAGACATGACCTTCATCGCGCGCAGAAGCGCAGAGGTTTTCCAGTCGCCTTCTGCCCCGAATCCATAACCATCGGCCATCAGGCGTTGTGCCGCGAGGCCGGGAAGTTGCTTCAGTCCGTGTAAATCCTCAAAGGTCGTAGTGAAGGCTTTGAACGATCCCTCTTGCAGGAAAGAGCGTATTCCCAGTTCGAGTCGCGCGCCATCCCGAAGTTCGCCGCGTCGTTCGCCATCCACACGCAACGGCTTGGCTACCGTATATTCCGCGTCATACTGCGCGACGAGTTTATCAACATCGGTGTCAGTGACGTTATTCACGTGCTGCACCAGATCGCCTACACCATAACCGTTCACAGCATAGCCGAAACGCCGTTCGGCCTCAACCTTGTCGCCCTCGGTCACGGCAACGTAGCGCATGTTATCGCCAAAACGGGCAATTTTCGCGCCCTGTGCATCGGCTACCGCGCAGGCCGCGCGCGCCCATGTATCCAATGATTTTTGTACAGCGCTATCCTGCCAGTGTCCAACAACGACTTTGCGTGCAAGCCGCATCCGTGCGCCGATGAACCCGAATTCCCGATCCCCGTGCGCGGATTGGTTCAGGTTCATGAAATCCATATCGATTTCCGACCAGGGAATATCACGGTTATATTGCGTGTGCAGGTGTGCCAGCGGCTTGTTGAGGATAGAAAGCCCGCCAATCCACATCTTCGCAGGCGAGAACGTGTGCATCCATGCGATCAAGCCAATACATTTGGATGAATTTGCTTCAAGGGACAATTCACGGATCGCTTCCGGCGAAGGCAACACAGGCTTGAATACTACCGTTACCGGGAGAACATCATTGAGCGCCTTTGCGATTTCCTGCGAGTGCGCGGCGACCTGTTCCAGCACCTTCGGCCCATAGAGGTGCTGGCTACCTGTGATAAACCAGACTTCAAATTGTTTCAGATTAATCATGAAAATAAATCCTTATTGACCATAAACGTTTGTATAGCGGTGGTGCAGTTTGGCAATGTTTTCGGTGCTGATATGAAGCGGCGTGCCGATTTGCAGTGCCGTCCAGACGATGGCAGCGTTATCCTCGGTCATAACTGCTGCTTTGACCGCCGCCTCTGCCGATTTACCGATGGTGAATACACCGTGACTTTGCAGGAGCGTCGCCGGGCTGTTTGGATAGCCCGCCAGCGTTTCCACCACGACCTTGCCGATCTCCTCACCACCGATCAGAGCGAAACCACCACAGGGAATATCCCCGCCGAATTCGTCTGCCATCGCAGTCAGGACACAGGGAATTGACCACCCCAGCGATGCAAATGCTGTTGCATAACGCGAATGGGTATGCACAATTCCGAACACATCCGGGCGCTGGCGATAGACATAGCAATGGGAAGCAGTGTCGGAGGACGGCTTATGATCCGCTTCGACAACCTTGCCATCCACATCGACGATCACCATGTTCTCAGGGCGCAAGTCCCGAAATTTGATCCCGCTTGGCTTGATCACAACCAGTCCTGTTTCCGGGTCGCGCGCGCTGACATTGCCCGATGTCCACGCGACCAGATGATTATCGGGAAGTTCCTGGTGCAGTTCGCATACTTCTTCCCGCAACTTTTGTAATTTCATACCCTATACCCCCAGCACATCGCGCCTGATTTGTTTCAAGTGCTTCATTACATTATTTTCGCCACGCCCGAAGTAGTCATACAGCCGCTTGTACTCCGCGTAGAGTCGATCATAAACGGCCTTGTTTTCGGGAATTGGATGTACAACTGTATCTTTCAACTTGCCCATCTTTTCCGAGGCAGCGTTGATATTTGGATAGATGCCTGCCGCAACCGCCGCATGAATCGCTGAACCGAGCGCGGGTGCTTGTGCCGACCCTGCCAGCAGCATCGGCTTGCCAGTCACATCAGCGTAAATCTGGACGAGCAGCTTGTTTTTCTCCGGCAGTCCACCCGCCGCAACCAAATCGTTAATGGCGATGCCGCGTTCCTCAAACGCTTCGATGATGGTGCGCGTACCGTAGGCAGTGGCCTCGATCATGGCACGATAAATTTCTGGTGCGCGCGTGGAAAGAGTTGCACCGATTAGCAGCCCGGTCAGGTCGGCATCCACCAGCGTGGAGCGGTTACCGTTCCACCAGTCGAGCGCCAGAACGCCGGATTCGCCGGGTTTTTGCTTCGCGGCTTCCGTTTCAAGATATTGGTGCAGGTTCATCCCGGCGGCCTGCGCTGCGGCATGATATTCTGGCGGAACAGCGTTATCCACAAACCACGCGAAGATGTCTCCCACGCCGCTCTGACCCGCTTCGTAGCCATAATAGCCGGGGATGATGCCTTCGTTCACCACACCACACATCCCCTCTACTTCCTGCAATGTGTCGCCAATGAGCATATGGCAGGTGGACGTACCCATGATCATAACCATACGTCCAGGCTTCGTCGTCTTGACCGCCGGAACTGTCACATGGGCGTCAACGTTTGCGATAGCTACCGGTGTACCGACAGGCAAACCTGTCCATGCCGCCGCATCCTTCGTTAATCCACCCGCTTTCGCGCCGAGTTGTCCGAATGTGCGTCCCAGTTTGGTATCCACCACATCCCGGAATCGTGGATCGAGGCCGGCGAAATAGTCTGCACTCGGATAAGTGCCATCCTGTACCATTGCCTTGTACCCGGCGGTACACATATTGCGCGTTTCGACCCCGGTCAGTTGCCAGATCACCCAGTCGGCGGCTTCGAGCGCGCGATCCGCAGCGGCGTAAATTTCCGGCGCTTCCTGCAAAATCTGGAGCAGTTTGCTGAAAAACCATTCCGAGGAAATCTTGCCGCCATAACGATCCAGCCAGCTTTCGCCGCGTTTACGTGCGGTTTCATTGATCTGATCCGCCTGTGGCTGTGCGGCGTGATGCTTCCAGAGTTTGACCCAGGCGTGTGGATTGGAGCGATATTCCGGCAGGAAGCACAACGGCGTTCCATCGCTGCGCGTCGGCAGCATCGTACAGGCGGTGAAATCTACCGCGACCCCGGCAACGTCTTCCGGGCGCACGTTGGCCTGTTTCAATACAGCGGGGATGGTATGCTTGAAAACTTCCAGATAATCGTTGGGGTCTTGCAGCGCCCAGTCCGGCGGCAACGGACGATCCGAACCGGGCAGTTTTTCATCAATCACGCCGTTGGCGTAGGGATGAACCGCGCTGGCGAGTTCTTCTCCGGTATTCGCATCGACCAGCAATGCGCGCCCGGATTCTGTGCCAAAATCGACTCCAATTGTGTACATAAATAACGCATCCTTCAAAAAATAAACGATCAATTGTTAGCGCTCACAATAAGCATACCACCAGACTTTTGTTGTCGTCAACAAACTGATGGCAAAGCGCAGGGAAGAAATTATTTTGAGAGGGTGTAATCCCCTCGCGGTAACCCTTCAAAACGACTAAAATAGTATCTCTGCATTCAATATCAGGTGATCAATTGTCCGAACAGCAACCAGCCCTCAAAGCTATTTTATTCGATATGGATGACACGCTCATTGATTGGAGTACCCGCAGCGTCGATTGGGTGGATTATCGCCGTTCCCATCTGGAACTTGTCTACGACTTTGTACACGATGAACTCTATCCGTTGCATAAGCCGAACTCAAAGGAAGAATTTATTGTTGCTGCCGTGCGTAGTATTGAGAACGCATGGAATGATGCGATGGGCACATTGCGCGCGCCGAATATCGGAACGTGCATTGCACAGGCATTGCAAACGATTGGCGTACCGAGCGAACTGCTCAACCGCGAGCGTCTGCTCCACGCCTACGAGTGGGGGCCGGTGGATGGGGTGCAGGTTTTCCCGGACGTTGCCGAAGTGCTTCCAATTCTGCTGGAGAGCGGCCTGATACTGGGAGTCGTCACTAACTCGTCTCAACCGATGTGGCTCCGTGATATTGAACTGCGCGCGTTCGGCCTCCTTGATTACATCAATGGCCCGCGTATTTCGGCGGCAGATGTTGGCTGGCTCAAACCGCATAATCATATTTTCAACACTGCGCTTTCGATGATTCCAGGCGTCCAGTTGAATGAAGTCGTCTTTGTCGGCGATAACCCCCGTGCAGATGTTTTCGGCGCGCAAAACGTTGGAATGAGAGGCGTTCTGCGCTATCTGGAAAATGGCTCCAATCGTGTCCATGAGGCAAAGCCAGACGCCGAAATTGAAAACTTTCATGATCTCCTGAATGTACTGGATGCGTGGTATCCGGGCTGGCGGCGTGTCTCGCAGTCCTCACAGGTGGCGACTTGAGCGATCTCGTTGTTGGCGGCGTTCCTTATTACAACCTGATTCTGACTGGTTCGCTGGGGACGCGCCTGCTGCAAACAGGCAAGTTGATAGCGAATCAGGTAGATGTCCAGTTTTTCAGTCTGGAAACGGTGGTGCAGGAGCGCGAAGGGCGCTATCCCGATGAACTGCGCAAACTCTATGGTGAAGCCTATGCGCGGCGTGTCGAGGCCGAAATCTGCCGCGAATTGACGTTGCGGCGCGGCACAGTTATCAC
>CAYSOC010000001.1:86840-123668 GCA_964432445.1 uncultured Anaerolineaceae bacterium | reverse complement strand
TCATCCAGATGTCCCATTGGCGCATCTGACAGTTAATCGTAATAATGATGCAGCAATTGCGTTGTATGTTTCGCTTGGATTCACGCATGAGCGAACGCTCGTCGCGTATAGGAAGCGGTTTGGTTAATGGCGCGAAATAACATGGTGAGCCATGCCGCCGGGACTTTGTAACGATCTTTGCTGGACGTTCCAGACCAGTTTCAACGGAACGGCACTTCTCGATATTCTGGTCGTGACGGCTATATTTTTTGTCGCCAGTATGCTCTTGCGTGGAACGCAGGCGGTTTTGCTGCTACGCGGTATGGTGATCGTTGTAATTATCGCCGGGCTGGTGGCGACTTTGTTGCCGCTGGCAGCGTTTCGCTGGCTTTTAGGGAATATCGTAACCGCTGCCGTGATTGCTATCCCGGTCATTTTCCAGCCAGAATTGCGCCGTGCATTGGAACGGGTTGGACGCGCCGGATTGGTCTTTGGCGGACACAAGGAAGTTAGCGTCCGAATGCAGATTATCGAGGCGATCTGTCAAACCTCGCTGCGCCTCGCGGAGCGGCGACAGGGTGCATTGATCGTCCTTGAACGTGACACCAGTTTGCAGGAGTATATTGATACCGGTGTCCTGATGGATGCGGAAGTCACGCCGCAACTTTTGCTCACCATTTTTTGGGTCAAGACAGATTTGCACGACGGGGCGGTGATTATTCGGGATGGCAAAATCACGGCGGCAGCCTGCGTTCTCCCGCTTTCGAGTGGGCGCAATATCTCGGATCGCAAACTGGGGACGCGCCATCGTGCCGGATTGGGAATCAGCGAAATCAGCGATGCGGTATGTGTGATTGTCAGCGAGGAAACCAGCCAGATTTCAGTGACGCATGGGGGACGCCTGATCCGTAAACTGGATGTACAACGTCTGCGTACTATTCTGGAAGCCTTCTATGGCGACCCGCCACGCACACCGATGCTGGTGGCGCTCCGGGAATGGATTGTCAAAATGCGGACAAGGAACGCCGAGCGATGACTCCCACGTTACGCCGTTCGTGGCGCGCACGCCTGATCGAAAATGCGCTCTGGCTGGTTGGTTCGTTCATTCTGGCGGTATTTGTCTGGTATGCCGCACAGAACCAGAATAACCCGGTACAAGAGAAGATTTTCAGCGGGCGCGTTTCTGTGCGTATCCTGAAAGATGATACATTGCTGGTCAGCGATGTACCGAACCCGGTGCAGGTGGTTATCCGTGCGCCACGTAGTGTACAGGATACTCTGGATACTTCCGAAATTATTGTTACAGCAGATTTACGGACACGCCCCGCCGGAAGATATACGGTTCCTTTGACCGGGGTACTAGGGACTAACCGAATCGGCGTTGTGAGCGAAATCCTGCCCGCCGAAATCAGTGTCGAATTGGTCAAGAAGAGCGAAGCCGCGTTCAATATCGCGCTTTCGCCTGTGCGTGCGCCACCTGTCGGGTTCGAGGTCAGCAATACACAATTCAGCGAAGCCACCGCCAGAGTAAGCGGTTCCGAAGATGCCGTGAAGCGGGTAGTGAGTGTGATAGCGCGTGCCGATCTGGTTGATCAGACAAAAACAATCACCCGGACTATTACCCTTGTTGCGATTGATTCCGAACGCCGCACCGTGAACGAAGTAACGATCACGCCGGCGCAAGTAGAAGCGGCGATCAACATCCAGCCGCGTCCGGGTGTAACGGTGCTAAAGGTCACGCCAAAGTTGCTGACCAATACACTCCCGATTGGCTACGTCGTGAACAACTATACAGCAGAGCCAGCCGTTGTTGCGGTACGCGGGGATCGGTCTGTAATCGAAGGGTTAAATGGTACTATCGAAACGGATGCGATCAACCTGCAAAACAAGGTGGGATCGTTTACGCAGACAGTACGGTTGGCATTACCAGATGGCGTAAACCTGACCGACCCCGTAAACGTAGTGGTAAGCGTCGGGATTGAGGCAATCAACGTCACGCGGGAATTTACCAGTGTTCCGGTACAACCACAAGGGCTTGACCCTGCCGATTTCCAGATCACCATTCAGCCCACTACTGTCAACGTGATTGTGAAAGGCCCGTTGCAGGCAGTTAATACACTGGAGATCAAGGAGATCACGGTGATCGCGCCGCTGGCGGGGTTGAGCGCCGGGACATCAACAGTAACGTTGCAGGCGTCTGTCGCGCACGCTGGCCTGACCAATAGCAGTCTGAGTATCCCGAACCCGGATGTTCGGGTAACGATCCTTGCCTTGCGCCCAACCCCAACCGGAACGGCAACCCGCCCACCAACAGTCACGCCGACAGTAACGGCTACGGCTACGCCGGGGCAATGATCAACACCTGATAGGGCTAAAAAGCGGAAAAATATCTACTTTTTCCGCTTGAAAATACCCTCGTTGTCGTACCAGTCCAGCGTGCGCCGCACACCTTCACGGAAGGGAACAGGACGGAATCCGAGTTCCCGGCACGCCTTGTCGATGCTCACGCGCCAGTTATTGAACACATAGGAGCGCAGATTGAGCGGATAATATGGCTCAATTTTGGTGTATTCACTGAGCCATGTCCAGACGCGCGCCAGCCATATCAATGTCCAACCCGGCAAATTCAGGCGGGCTTTCGAGATGCCAGCCTCTTCGCTGATAATCGCGTTAGCTTCGTTATGCGTAAGCGTCTCACCACAGACGTTGTAGACTTCGCCTGCCCGCCCCTGCTCCAGCCCTAGTGCGATGCTTTCCGCAACATCTCCGATGTACACCGGAAAGGTGATATAGAGTCCGCCATTGACCTTGATCCGCAATCCCTTCAACGGGTCTTCGATAAACAGGCGATTGAACGCATAGCGCCCATATGGACCATAAAATGCGCCAGGACGCAGAATTACCACCGGTAAGCCCTGCTCCCGGTGATATTGCAGCGCTACCTTTTCGCCGTGTAGTTTGCTTCGCTGATAGGGGTCAAGCGGGTTTGTCGGATGCGTTTCATCAATGGTTGCATCGCGGCTCGGCGTCCCGATCACAACCATCGTGGAAATGTGTACAAACTTTTTCACGTTGGCGCGTACTGCCGCATCCATAACGTTCGCTGCGCCGAGTACGTTCGTCTTCTCGAACTGTTCGCCCTTGCCCCAGAACCGGAAGCGTCCCGCCGCATGAACGACGTAATCTGCCCCCTGGGTTGCACTCTCTACAATGGCTTTATCTTCAATATCCCCGGCAATGATTTCGACTGGAAGCGCGTTCAACCAGGGATGTTCGGCAGGTCGCCGGGTAATCACCCGAACATGATAGCCGCCCGAAACAAGGCGCGGAATCAAACTATGTCCGAGGAAGCCTGTTCCACCTGTAACAAAGACAATCGGGCTGGCGTTCAAATATCACGTCCGGCGGCTTCGGGCAAAGCGTCGGTAATGCGAAGTGTCGAACCGGGCAAGGTTTCCCATCCTATCGGCAATTGCTGGATAAATTCGTCCACCTTCCAGCGCCCGGATGGGCGATCAAACGTCATTCGATAGACAACTGCGCCATTCCCCAAATCCTGGGTATGGACGCGCTGTTTTGTCCAATAGTTGTAGGTTGCCATACGCCGTTCGCTCTGACGATCAATGATGAGACAGCTTAGGCCATCATCGGAGAAGCGCCGAACGGTGATGTGATGATGAGCGCGCAATACCCCAACCAGGCGAACATGGCTTTGCGCCAGTTGGCGCCCCAACAGACGCTGGTGTTCTCGCAGGAGCGCCCCGGAAAAATAACGCCCGACCTCGCGCAAACACGCGAAGCAATCCGCAAGCTGCATATCCCCTACCCATTGCTGCGCTGCCAGATAGTCTGCTGTGACACGTTGTACTGTAGTTTCCGAGGCCATCCATTCCGCCTTATCTGCTACGCCGGGATGAAGTCGTTGCAAGGGTTCAGGGACATTTTGCCTTGAACGCCGCGACAGAATAGCCACCACAACCAATCCAAGAACGATAGCGATTAGCGTAACTTCACTCACTGGCAATTCATCAACAATAATCTAACCATTATTGTATCGCAAACCCCCTCTGGTGGCTATTGTGGCTGTTTTCTGGGGCGATTTGGATGAAAAATCAGGGGAGATAGTAGTCTCATTAAGTCACGAGAAGTTATTGTTTTGTCTCAGTGACTGTCTGAAAAGCATGAACCCCTATCCCCCGCCCTTTCCCCGCAGGCAGGGAAAGGGAGCTAACGCGCACGTCTGGAAGACCCTCCTCGCTAGCGGGGAGGGATTTAGGGTGGGGTTTTTTGGATTTTCCAGACAGTCTTTCGGGCGATTGCACATCAACCGCCCTGACAAGCATATAGCCAGAGTTGAGGTTTTATAACCCGATCAGCGCTTCCCGCAAATCGTTCAGCAAATCGTCGATATGTTCGACACCCACACTGAGGCGCACCAGGTTTTTCTCTACGGCGAGATCGCTGGTTGCAGTGCTGGCGTGCGTCATGCTCCAGGGATATTCGATCAGGCTTTCGACGCCACCCAGACTCTCCGCGAGCGAGAACAGGCGAGTCTTTGAAACGAACTGCCGTGCCGCATCTACCCCGCCGCGCAACAGCACACTCATCATTCCGCCGGGGAGCCGCATCTGGCGCGTTGCCAACGCATACTGTGGATGGCTCTGCAAGCCGGGATAAATCACCTTTTCGATTGCCGGATGATCTTCCAGCACCTGCGCCACTTTCAGCGCATTTTCACTATGTCGTTCCATGCGCAGGGCAAGTGTTTTCAGGCCACGCAGCACAAGGAAACAATCCATTGGCCCCGGTACAGCGCCCGCCGCATTTTGCAGGAATTTAAGCTGCTGGAAGAGCGATTCGTTGCGCGTCATGATTGCGCCGCCAACAACATCACTATGCCCGCCAAGATATTTGGTGGTACTGTGTACAGCAAGATCAGCGCCCAGAACGAGCGGTTGCTGTAACGCTGGACTGGCGAACGTGTTATCCACGACAACGAGGGCTTGCTTTGAATGGGCAATCTCCGCAATTGCGGCAATATCAACCAGACTCATACGCGGGTTGGTTGGCGTTTCGATCCAAACCATCTTCGTTTCGGGACGCAACGCCTCGCGCACCTTGTCGAGATCAGTCAGGTCAACCCAGCTAAAGTTGACTCCAAAATGGCGCAAAACTTTATCCGCCAGCCGAAACGTTCCACCGTAGACATCATTGCCTGCAATAACGTGATCACCGGGACGGAGTAACTTAAAAATCGTATCAATCGCTGCCATACCGCTGGCAAACGCCAGTCCATAAGGCGCTGATTCGAGAGCAGCCAGGCAATCTTCCAGTGCCTTGCGGGTTGGGTTGTCGGTACGGCTGTATTCATAGCCTTTGTGTTCCGCCGGACCAGCCTGCACATAGGTCGATGTTTGGTAAATCGGCGTCATGATCGCGCCGGTTGTTGGATCGGGAGATTGTCCGGCATGGATTGCCAGCGTATCGAAATGCCATTGCTCAGTCATAAATAAATCTCTCTTGATTGGAGTTGCAATTTTATCAGACCAGGATTTTATTGACTATCCGGGCAGCAATATCGAACCAGAGGATATAAAGATTTATATTGACATATTGAATTTGTTATTCCGACGTTAAAGTTGGCATGTCAGAAAAATGTAAAGATTATACGTTTGTCATGCCCGTTTTGCGTTACAGATGGTATAAAACATCTCCATATATTTGTACCGAAAGGAAATCGGCTTGACATCGCGGAAGAACAACTTTGGTCGTTTCAGTTTTCGCATCCTCCTCGTTTTTGCATTTGTGATGTTATCAAGTATGGTGTTGAGTAGCCCTGCTCAGGCCGCCACACTTTATGTAAATAACAAGGAAGCCAGTGGAGTTGGGTCATTGTACCAGACCATACTGGCAGCACCCGCAGGGGCGATAATTCAATTTGCTGCCGAAAATTGTCCGTGTATATATGCTCTCAACACGGAAATACGTATCGATAAAGCCCTCACAATTCGTGGCATGGGACCGGGTATCACTGTTATCGAAGGCAACGGATTATCGCGGTTGTTTACCATTTCTGCTCAGGACGTACACCTGGAGGGCTTGACGTTACGAGGAGCAGGATTCATTCAAGGTGGCGACGGTGGCGCTATCTACAATGATAAAGGCTCCAATACTTCCGTTGAAGATTCCACCTTTGAGGGAAACCAGGCAGGGGGAGCAGGCGGTGGAATCTACAGCGAAGGTACTCTCACCGTATTAGGCACTACATTTGTCAAAAACAAAGCCGGAGCGGGGGGCGCAATAGCAATCGGTGGCGGGACGGCTACCATTGCGAACAGCACTTTCACCGAAAATAGTGGCGTGATGGCTGGTGGTGCGATTGTAAGTGCAGGCAAGGCAACCATTATCAACGTTACCATTGCGGGTAATGAGAGCAAAAATGGCGGCGGCCTTGCTACGGCTAAAGGCGGCAAAACTACCATTCAAAATTCTATTGTTGCCAACAACAAGGGAGCGGCTGGAGTAGAAAATTGCGTTGTTGCCGTAGGTGGGAACATGACAGGAGTCACCAATCTGGAATTTGGAGCATCAAAACTCACTTGTGCCAAAGCCGGATTCAAACTCAGAAATCCAAAACTCGCCAAACTCGTGCAAGGTGATTTGGGCAGCACCAGCACAATGGCAATTGATAAGACCAGCCCTGCCTACGATGCGGGAACGTTGAAAATCTGTCAAACTGCTCCGGTTAGCAAACACGATCAACGAGGTGCGTTACGTCCGCAGGGCAAAGGTTGTGACATAGGTGCATATGAGGTTGGCAGTGTTGTTGCGCCGCCGCCAACAAACACGCCGACACCTAAACCAACGAACACGCCAAAGCCAACAAACCCACCGAAACCAACCGGTACCCCAAAACCGAAAAAGTAAATCTGATTGAATTGAAAGCCACCCGAAAAAGGTGGCTTTTTGTTTAAAATCCCGTCGTTTCCGGGCGGCGATAGTGAATCAGGCGTTGCAATGCCTTCAATTCATAAGGCCAGTCATAAACACCCATTTTATAGCGCCAGCCGCTCAATCCCTTCAAAATCATCCGCATCGCGGGGTTTGTCTTCAATCGCATATCTGTTGTGGTGGGATAGTAGGCGTTGATAACCGATTCAAAATTGCGAACCCGGCGATGCGGCGTGGCCTTGATCCAGGGCAGGTCGGCGCTGCGACGAAGCGCGAATTCTTCCCAATCATCATTCGCCCATTCTTCCAGTGTCTCCGGGAACTTGAATCCAGCCTTCTTTGCCGCCTCAAACAGTTCGCTGTTTTCCTGTGGCACAGGTGTATAGAGATATAAAATCAGTTCCGCAAACGGGTTGATCCTCTTCAATTTACGGATGAACTGGATACTTACATTGATGTCAGCCATCGGATCAGGCGGGTTGCCGAGAACGAATGAGAATTCCGGCACGATGCCAAGTTTGCGCAGTTTTTCGGCAATCGCCAGCGTGAGTTCCGTTCCGCTTTTGCCACCCTTGTTCATGCGTGCGAGGACATCATCTGAACCGCTTTCCGCGCCCATGAAGATCATCTTTACCCCGCTGGCCTTGAGTTTCGCCCATGTAGCATCGCTATAGGTCGAGAGGGTATCAACACGACCCAACGCCCACCAATTGATCCCTAACGGCGTAATCCGATCCGCGAAATCTGCCGTTCGTTCTTCATTCACGAAGAAATCCATATCGTGAAATTCAATGCCGTTTGCGCCATAGCGATCATGGAGATGGGTAACCACATCTGCCATGCGTTTGGACGATTCAGCTATCCATTTACGCTTACTGAGGGCAACTACTGCGCAGAAGTTACAAGCGAACGGACAGCCAAAACTGGTATTGTGGTTGTAAACCGACGTGCCAAGATAGTTCTGGCGACGATAGGCGTCCATATCCAAGTTTTCATAGGGGAACCAGGGTAGCGGATCAATCTGGACATTCGGAGCGCGCAAGGTTTGCTGTATCGTACCGTGTTCATCCCGATACCAGAGGCTCGGCACATCCGCTAATGAACCGCCCCGATACACCGTATCGACCAGACGGCGAAATGGCGCTTCGCCTTGCCCCTCAATGCAGAAATCGACACGGCTGTCTTTCATGATAACGGCAGCGTGCTGTGTCGGGAAATAACCACCCCAGAGAATCAGCAAACCGGGGAGTTCTGTTTTTACCTTTTTGCAAACCTCGACAGCCTGTTTCAACTGTGGTCCCGGCATGACCGTTACGGCAAGGAGTTTGGCTTTGGTTGCCTGCGCGCGTTCGATGATACGTGTTGCGGGGGCTGCAACAAGATTGCCGTCAATAAATTCACAATCATAATCGGCATTGATCACAGAGGCCACAGATAATAGTGAAAGGGGCAGCGGTGCTTTGCCGGGTGAGGTACTCAGCGGGTTATAAAATAAAACGGTAGAACGCACGATTAAGCCTCTCTATTATCGCAAATCATTCTATGTATTACGGGTTATTCGCTATCGCCTGAGTCGGAAGTTATATTTTCCTGGGTTTCATTGCCCGTCGGTTCTTCATTTTCTGAAGATGTCGGCTCTGTGCCTTCGGTTGTCTTATCCATCACTGGCTCATCCAGATCGCCCAGCGTTTGGACGGGCAGAGCGTCATCTTCGGCAGGATCGAAAATCTCAGCCTCATCTGGCACGGAATCAACTTCGTAATCTTCGGTCAAATCAATTTCTGATACCTGATTCGGTTTGATGGCGGTAGTCTTACCTTTGGCGGTGAGATTGACCAACCCTTCCAGCGTTTTGACCTCGAATTGCTGTTTCAGCTTCTTGTCTGTTTTGGGCAGGATTTTCAGGAACACTTTCGATCCAATATCGAGTTCTGCGCCATTGATCGTCAGCCTGGCGCGTTGTTTCCCCTTCGGACTTTCGAGCAGAATACCACTTGGCGGCAATTGCTTACAGGCAAGTGTAGCCGTTCCACTTTTGAAGATAAATCCCTGCGCGCCTCTATTTTTACTGTCCACTGCATTTTCAAGTTGCACATTGCCCATCAGCATCATTGAGACGAATTGACCCGGCTGCGAGTCGGGGAAATTGGCTTGTACGCGCATCATCACCAGACCCCATGTGCCTGTTTTTTCATCATAGGGGGAGAGGTTGATCTTTTTCATATTCGACAGCGGGATCATATCGCCGGGGCTTTTGAATGCCGTTTGCGTGGCAGTCGAAATGGTTTCAATACTTGCGCCGCCGTTGGCATAGCAAATCATATTGCGCGGAATATTTGCGCATTTGTCCTTGATTTGTTGCAGCGCCCGTTTGACAACATCCTCGCATTTGACCTGCTGCGCCTGTACCGCGCCGCTATGCCAGATCAAAATCATTCCCGATAGAAGCGTTATAGCAATACGTCGTTTCAGCATCGTAGATTCAATTTCGTTGGTTACTCTTGCCAGATCATAGCATAGAACGCATTTTGGGAAATCGCCGGGGGATTGACAGATTTAAAATTTAGACTATACTAAAAATATAATTCGACAATGCGAAAGATATAGCATGTTCCCCGTAAACGAATTCCTCTCCGATCTGATTGTCATCATAGCCGTTTTCTCGGCTTATATCATCATAACAATACGCTGGAAACCGCGTATCTGGTTGCATGACTTTCCCGCCGATATTCAGGCGCTGGCTGCACCCAAAACAGCAGAGGAAAAACGGCTGACAACCCTGATTGGTACGCCACTTATTCTCCTTTTCTTTGGTCTACCTATATTGCTCTCGTGGAATCTGAAGGCAACAATGGGCGCGAATTTCAGCTTCGGGAGTGTGTGGCTTTATGCCTATGCGCTGTTTATGGGTTTCAACCTCTGGGATTGGTTGATCCTTGACTGGATTGGAATCTCGCTGATTGATCCACAGCATCCGCCAATTCCGGGTACAGAAGGGGCAGCCGGATGGCGCAACTATGCCTTTCATTTTCACGGATTCCTGAAAGGTTCCGTCATTGGTCTGGTTTTCGCCACGATAATCGCTGGAATGATCAGCCTGTTTGCCTGAAGCAGGAAAACTATCCGGGACGATAGTTTTGCCAGGCATATAGAAAGGTATCCAGAGCCATTATCCAGTCCGTTGTTTTCTCTAACCGGGATTGTATGCTCTGGATACCTTTCGTTCATTCCCCCGACAAGCCTTATTAAAGCACCGGGTCTGGTGAATCTATCCAATTATTGACCGTCTGCGATGCGACTCCTCAGCCTATCCCTTCACTGCGCCTGCCGTCAGACCTTCCACAATACGCCGCTGGAAGACCAATACCAGCAAAATCAGCGGGACAGTCACCAGCACCGACGCTGCCAGAATTTCGCCAAATGGCTCCTGTCGTGCGATCTTCCCGGTAAAGCTGGAAATCGCTACCGTGACAGTCTGCACTTCCGGGCGCGTCAGCGTAAAGGTCAGCGCAAAGAGATATTCGTTCCATGCAGCGATGAACGCGAGCAATCCCGTTGTAACGAGCGCGGGTGCAGTCAGTGGCAGCAGGATCATATAGAAGGTCTGAATCGGTGTCGCGCCATCTACCAGCGCGGCCTGTTCCAGTTCTCCCGGCAAGGTACGGAAGAACGCCGTCAGCACCCATGCCGTGAATGGCAGTGTGAAAATAAGATAGCTGAACATCATGCTGGTGAGGCTGCCATACATCCCGAAATCGTTGATGACACGAAACAACCCGGAAAGGATTGAAATTTGCGGAAAAAGCGTCATCGCCAGAATCACATACATAATGAAACGGCGTCCATGAAATTTCAGGCGTCCGAGCGCGTAGGCAGCGAACGAACCAAAGGCCAATGCCAGGGATACGACGACGCCCGAAACAATTGCACTGTTGATTAGCCCGCGTATGAACTTTTCATCATTCATAACGGCGACATAGTTTTCCAGCGTTGGTTTTTCGGGCCAATACGTCAGCGGGGTGTTGATGCGCTCCTGTTCCGTCTTGAGGGAGGAAACAACCGCCCATGCAAACGGCGCAAGCGTATAAAACAACACAACCCCAATCACGAGGACAAACAAGACCCGCCCGATATAGTACCATCCGTTACGATAGGTGACTGATGTAGCTTGCATCTATTACACTCCCTTCCTAGTCTGATTCGACCTTGAAGGTCGTCATATAGAATATGGTGAACCCGAACAGCAAAATGAAAATCAGCACCCCGACAGATGACGCATATCCATATAGCTGATTTTGTGTCAGTTTCTCGTGGTTAAAAGTCGCCATCGAAAGCATGGAGCGACCAAGCAGCACGGAGAATACATCGAAGGCACGCAGCGCGTCCAGCGTGCGGAAGATGAGCGCTACCAGAATTGTCGGGCGCAGCAGTGGGAGTGTCAACTGCATAAACTGCTGCCATTTGCTTGCCCCATCAACATCGGCAGCCTCGTAAATATCTGCCGGAATCGTCTGCAACCCTGCCAGCAGCAGTAGCCCCATATAGGGTACAGTCTTCCACACATCCACGAGAATGATTGATGGGAGTTGCAACGAACTTTGCGCCAGCCACGGTTGAAAGTCGCTGAAAACGTGCAGTCGGTTCACCATAATATCATTGATGATGCCTGCACCATTATCCTTGAGCATGAACGTCCACAATTTGGCGCTGACCACCGTCGGGATTGCCCAGGGGACGAGCATCGCCGCGCGCATCGCACCGCGTCCGCGCCAACGGGCATTGACGACCATCGCTACGCCCAGACCGAGTAACACTTCCAGCCCTACAGAGATCACTGTAAATACCAGCGTGTTGCTGATTGAATTGATGAAATCCCGATCTGTCGCCAGCAACGCGATAGTCGTGCCAAAAATCTTGAAATCACTCACGCGCCGGAAAAACAATTCGCCCTGTCCTTCGGGGCAACTTCCCTGCGTCAGCGGGTTATTCGGTGTCTTGGCGACACATGGCCCCTTTGGAATGACATCGGCAACGCTCTTGCCTTCCGGGACGACCACAAATTGGAAGGTCAGCAGCTTGCGATAATTATCCAGCCCGACATTGGTGATGATTTGCCCATCCGGGTTCGATTCGGATTTGACAGGCTTGGCAAAAATCTCATCGGTGAAACTGGCGAGGAAGGTGCGCGTCAGCGGGTAGAACGCCACAAAAATCAGGACAAGGAACGTCGGCAGCAGTAATAAATACGCAAGGCGCGTGGAACGGGCGGTCAAACTATCGCCACCTGCGGCAGCCCGGACTCCTTTCCTTGTGAGACCAATCGTTGATTGAGCCATGAATAACCTCTTTTAAAGTATTCTCTATACGATGCAGCGCAGGGCGCAAAAAAAGTAGAAACATAAACCATTTGTAACAAGCCGCAATTTTATACACAAATCCCGCTAAAACAAAAGCCGAAAACAGAATAATTGACAAGCAATTCTGATTTCAGCTTTGGCGATATTTACAGGAATAGGTCGTGACTATTCGCCCAGATGATTCCTGATACGCTCAATCAGGCGTTCCGTGATGTCACGCTGACGCGCGCGCTCTTCTTCGGACAAAGTTTCGAGTTGATCGGAGAGATACTTTACATAATCGCGCGCGATAATAAGTTCCCCGCGCGCAATGTGATATTCTGCAAAACTTTCGGCGCAAATACCGCATCCATCCAGCCCGCAGTATTTGGCATATAAAAGGGTTCCCTTGTGCGCGAGTTGCCGGCGGCGTTCTTCGGAGACTTCGACTTCTTCCAGGATGAGTGGAATATTCTTAATCATGGTGTTCCCGCTATTTTAGGATAACAGGAATTATAAGCCGTTTTACAGCGCATCAACCAACGCAAACTACAGTAAGTTTTTTCTTTTTACGTGCTTATAGGGAAACGAATTGATCTGCCAGAAAGGATTTTCAATAGCGTTTGATAACCAATGCTGTTCCCAGGAGTGGTGCAAAATCCTTGACATTCTGCGTATATAAAGACACTTGCAGGCGATATGCTATAGATGCAATCAGGCAATCGGCATAACCGAACCCATGACTGAGGTGATAACGCTGCAATTGGGTCATTGCCCAGCGTTGATCGGATGCGTCAAGCGGAACGATTGTGAGCGCATTCATAATCGCCAAACCTGCCTGCTGTGAGGCTTTACTACCTGCACCCTCTATAAATTCCAGCCACGCAATTGTTGCTACGCCAAGTGAGGTTTGTGATGCGTACCAGAGTTTTGCATTGGGCCTTCCGCGAAACACTTCAATGAGGATATTGGTATCTACCAGGCCATTCATTCTTCACCGTCTACCAGCAAGTCATCCTCTGGCGTCCACCATATTTTCTGATTACGTATACGGCGCAAATAGTCAACGGCATCTTCATCATCTCCGATGTCGCCATATTTTCCGGGTGGATTTTCTTCCAAATATCGAATTACTTCCGCTGGCGTCGTTGTGGGGGGAATCCATCCAGATGTATCGTTCAGCATTATATCAATTACAACATCGCCAACGGGCAAACCTGGCGGTAGGTCATCGACTTCCAATTTGCCGGTTTCGGTGATTCTGCCGTGCAGCCGGATATTCATCACGCACCTCTCTTTAAGATCAACCGCCTCCAAGTGGTTCGATCAGGAGAACGCCAACCAGCCCGATGATGATCCCGACATGCAGAATGGTGAACCCACACGCCAGAAGCCAGGCGCTCTGCGGGAAAATCAGCGCAAGCAGATGCAGCAGCAGGCTGACGATAGTCAGAACCACCGCCAGCATGATCGGTATACCGCGCCGACGTGCGAGACCACTACTCAGTTTTTTGATGAACTCTGCCAGACGCGGCGACTGATCCAACTGCTTCATATCTTATTTGACTTTCACAGGTGCAAGATGTGGTTCAAAGCGCGGCGGCACATGAGCGCGAACGAATGTCCCCTGCTCCCCGGCGCGTTCTTCGTCAATGATACCCAATTCATGCACCTGCGACAGCAAATCCCCACGCTTATACGGAATCTGCAACTCGACCTCGATCATCTGGTCGAGCAGGACACGCTCAATCTCTGCTATCAGGAGTTCGATATTCTCGCCATCCTTCGCGGAAATCGGAACGATTGCGTCGTAGCCTTCCAGTTCATAGAAGGGATCGAGGCCGCCTTCTTCCACCTGATCGATTTTGTTTAGCGCCAGAATACGCGGAATCGCTGGTGTCTCGATTTGCGCCAATGTATCTTCCACCGTCTCGACTTGCTGGAGCGCGTTCGGGTGCGACGCATCCACAACATGCACCAGAATATCGGACAGCGTGACCTCTTCCAATGTCGCACGGAACGCAGCGATCAACGTCGTTGGCAGTTTCTGGATGAACCCCACCGTATCCGACATCAATACTGCTTTGCCGCCGGGCAGATTCAAGCGTCGCGTGGTCGGGTCAAGCGTGGCAAACAGCTTGTTTTCTGCAAGCACGTTCGCCCCCGTAAGCTGATTGAGCAGCGTTGACTTGCCCGCGTTGGTGTACCCAACGAGCGCCACAACCGGCGTCCCGAATTTGGTACGTTGATCGCGCACCCGTCCACGATGGGCGCGCACTTCCTCTATATCCGATTTCAGTTTGGAGATACGCTTGGCAATATCCCGACGATCCATTTCAAGCTGCGTTTCACCGGGGCCGCGCAACCCGACGCCGCCGTTGCCACCGCGTCCTGTCCCACCGCCTGCCTGCCGCGCCAGGTGCGTCCACATCCGGGTGAGGCGTGGATAGCGATATTCGTACTGCGCCAGTTCGACTTGCAACGATCCTTCGCGGGTGGTTGCGTGCTGCGCGAAAATATCCAGAATGAGCGCCGAACGATCCAGCACTTTGATCTCTTCGCCCATCACATTCTCGATTTCGCGCTGGTGGCGTGGCGAAAGTTCATCATCAAAAATGATGACGTTGGCCTGTAGCGAGACGACAGCCATGTGAATCTCTTCGACTTTGCCCGAACCAATGAAGGTATTCGGATCGATTTGCCTGACATGCTGTGTCGCTCGCCCCACCACCTCTATTCCGGCTGTACGTGCGAGTTCCGCTAGTTCATCCAGCGACTCGTCTATGGTCAATAACGGGCGTGAGCCGCGCACATCTGCGCCGACAAGGAACGCCTTTTCAATCTGTGATACTGTGGTGATGATCTCTACGGGTGACACAAGCACCGCCCTTTCAACTACTTCTGATGAATGTAGCGCTCAATCTCATCAACAGCGCGCTTTGCGCCGCCAGCCGCCCGGAACGTATCGCCCAGTTTGCGCGCCGCTTCCCGATAGGTATCTCGATTCGCCAGAATCTTCTGCACTGCCTGCCGGATTGCGTCCGCCGAGATTTGCGTGCCTGCCAGCACGATTCCCGCGTCGTGCCTTGCAACTTGCGCCGCCACGATTGCCTGTTCCTGCTGTTGCGGGACAACCAATAACGGTACGCCTGCCATCACCCCTTCGTGAACGCTGTTCATGCCGCCGTGTGTAATGAACAAATCCACTTTTGGGAGAACTTCAAGCTGTGCGACATACGGACGCACAATGAAATTTGCAGGAAATGAGCCTATCGCAGCCTGCACTTCCTTTTTCGCGCTCAGGACAACCTGCCCCGGATGATCCCGCAGGGCATCAATACACGCCTGATAGAACGCCACATTGTTATTGTTGATCGTTCCCAGCGAGATGTAAATGATCGGATGTTGTGAAAGGGTTTCCAGAGGCAAATCGCCGGGATTGGGTCGGTCAGCGATCAATGGGCCGATGAACTTGACACTACTATCAAAGCTGTCAGAGGCAGGCTGAAAGGCGCTGGAAGTATAGACCAGATTCATCCCGCCAAAATTGGCGAGCGTATTGATCAAACCGACACCCTTGACACCTGTCGCGCTCTGTATTCGCCTTGCGATCTTCCAATACTTTGGCATCACACCAATCACGTCAAAGAGCATTTTGATCATTTCGCCCGCTGAAACCTGTACCACCTTTGTATTGATGGCAAAGACGGCATGAGAGGCAACAGCCGGAATTTTAAGGTATTCGGCAGCCTGTTTTCCCCAGGCGCACAGCGAATCGAAAATCACATAATCCGGCTGTTCGCGCCGGAGCAGATCAAGGCAAAAGGGGATTAAATCCCCGCCAATTTCGGCAAGCACCAGTGCATTGTTGATCAACTTGCCACTGCTGGCACGGTTGTTGATGTTGGTTAGTTCTTTGTTGGCAGGGTAGGGGAGGAAACGCGCTCCTGTCGGCTCAACCTGTGCGCGTATTTCCTCCGTGCAGACATAGATAACTTCATGTCCGCGTGCGATGAGTTCCCGCACCAGCAAAATCGTTGGATTGATGTGGCCAGTAGAGGGAAGGTTGAAAAAGACCGTTTTAGGCATGTACCTTGTGCCATTCGCGCAAGCGCTTCAGTGCAGTGTCGAGACGCTCCTCACGCACGCCGAGGCTGAACCGGACATAGTGCCGCCCGTCTTCGCCATAGGTGCTGCCCGGTGTGACGGATACGCAAGCATCGTCCAGCGCCGAATTGCACCATTCCGCGTCAGTCAGTCCGTGCGCAATTTTCGCCCAGATGTACAGCGAGGCTTTTGGCGGTGTGACAGGCTCCAGTCCGATTTCCGGTAGTGCATCCATGATCCGATCCCGGCGCACACGATAGCGTTCATTCCGGCTGTCGAGCCAGCTTTGCGGTGTATTTTCCAGTGCATCGACGCCGGCGTCATATACCGCCTTGAATCCAGCCGTGTCTATGGTGCTTTTGATGTGCAGCAGGTTATCGAGCGCTTCCTTGTTACCGACTGCTGCCCCAAGACGCCAGCCCGCCATGTTATAGGTCTTGGACAGGCTCATGAATTCGACGGTGCAATCCTTCGCGCCGGGAACCTGTAGCGCACTCGGCGCACGATAGCCATCGAAGGTCACTTCAACATAGGGATTATCCGAGCAAAACAGCAGATTGTTCTTTCGGCAGAAGGCAATCGCACGCTCATAGAAATCGAGTTCGGCGGTTGCGCCCGTCGGGTTGTTTGGATAATTTGCCCACAGCAGTTTGGCGCGTTCGATGCCGGGAATGCGCTCATCCAAATTCGGCAGATAGCCATTTTCCGGGCGTATCGGAAGGGTAAGAATATCGCCGCCCGCCAGCATCGCACCTGCTATATAGGTCGGATAGGAAAGCGATGGCACAATCGCCGCATCGCCGCGATCCAGATAAGCGACAGAAAGATTTGCCAGGCCTTCCTTCGAGCCGATCAGCGGCAGAACTTCGGTATCGGGATTAAGCTCTACACCGAAGCGCCGCATGTAATAGCCTGCAACCGCGCGCCGGAAGCCCGGATCGCCACGATAGGCTGAATAGCCGTGATGGGTTGCATCAGCGGCAGAGCGCGCCAGCGTTTCGACAACAGAAGGCGGCGGCGGTAAATCCGGGATGCCCATATCCAGCCGGATCACATCTTTTCCTGCGGCGTTCATCGCGTTGATGCGTGGCGCGAGAGAAGCGAAGGGGTTCATAGCGAAACGGCTCAACCGTGCAGCAGGGGGAGGTAATTTAGACACGCGGTCTGTTCCTTTCGATCATTAAATCTGATTCAATTATACCTAATGCTCGTTAGTTTTGGATGAATCAGGCTCAACTTTGACACTTTTGAAACATGAAGGATCGATAAATACCCTAAAATGCCGGATGACTCAATATATCAAGCTATTGCCTAGGCAAACTATTTTGAAAATGGGGAATGCAACGGGAAAGCGTATTGTTGCCACAGTTCATAAAAATAATCTGATGTTCATGATACACTGTTACTGGAACTTACTAATGTGCAAATTGGAACTATCTTCGGAGAAACGAATCATGAAGGCCAAACTGATTTGGGATAATCCTGAAAAAACATTATTGCGACAGGTATATACCGGGAACATCACTACCGAGGATATTCTTGGCACAGCCCGCGAAACCTATGAACTTCTCGGCACAGTGCCACATACGGTTCACCTGTTTCTTGAATTAAGTTCCCTTTCACGGAGCGTACAAATCAGTTTTATGGAAGCAGCTAAAGACCTGGATTTGATGGTTGCCAGCAATCAGGGCTACGTCATCGGGATCGGTGGCGGGTTGGGGTTGCTATATACCGTCAAGTCGATGGAGATTGCAGCACCAAAAGCTACCGAAAAATCATATTTGGTCGATACAATGGAAGAGGCACGCGAACTGCTCCGCAAATTGACCTCAAGTGGGCAACCCCGTTAGCGATTAGCGCTGGACGGGCAAGCGCCCGTCCCTGCGATTTTTTCCTGGCTTTTATTCATCCCCGCCAGAGTCATCTGCGCCACCTGTCGAAAGGACTGCACCAGCATTCGCGGAATTCTGCCGCACTGCCATTTCGATCTCATAGGCGACAGCCGGGTTATCACGCAGGAACTGCTTGGCGTTTTCGCGTCCTTGTCCGAGCATTCCGTCGTTGTAGCGGAAGAACGCACCGCGCTTGTCGATGATGCCCATGTTTACACCGAGATCGAGAATATCGCCGGATTTGCTGATACCTTCGTTGTACATGATGTCGAACTCGCACTGGCGGAACGGCGCAGCGACCTTATTCTTGGTCACTTTGACGCGCGTCCGGTTGCCAAGCGTTTCTTCGCCCTGCTTGATGGCCTGAATGCGGCGAATGTCAATACGAACACTGGCATAAAATTTAAGCGCACGTCCACCCGTTGTCGTTTCCGGGTTGCCGAACATCACGCCGATTTTTTCACGCAATTGATTGGTAAAAATCATGCACGTCGAAGAATGGCTGATCGCGCCGTTGAGTTTGCGCAGTGCCTGTGACATCAGACGCGCCTGCGCGCCGACATGGGAATCGCCCATTTCGCCTTCGATTTCGACACGCGGCACGAGCGCGGCAACAGAGTCCAGTACCACCACATCCAGCGCGCCAGAACGTACCAACGCTTCGGTAATTTCGAGGGCTTGTTCTGCGGTGTCGGGTTGCGCGATGTAGAGGTTATTCACATCAACGCCGATACGTTCTGCGTAAGTCGGATCAAGGGCATGTTCCATATCGACAAAGGCGCATACCCCGCCGAGGCGCTGGGCTTCGGCAATCGTGTGCAGACACAGCGTTGTCTTGCCGCTGGATTCCGGGCCATAAATTTCGGTGATACGCCCGCGCGGAATACCGCCCACGCCAAGCGCCAGGTCTACCGCAAGTGAACCTGTCGGGATGCAGCTTACCTGCATGTGGGACGCATCGCCCAGACGTACCAGTGTACCTTCACCAAAGCGCTTTGTGAGTTCAGCGACGGCACGATCCAACGCAGCCAGACGCGCGCTGGGCGGCGAATCGGCGGTGACGGAAATGGCTGCCTTGCTGGACTTGTCTTCCTTCGGCATATCGTTAGTTCCTGATAGAAATTATGTTCCAATTATAGAAAACCCCGACATATTTGTCAATATAGGTGGAGTTTTCGCGCAGGGCAGACGTCGATCAGGCGGTGCTGTTTTTGGCTGCCTGCGCTTTCTGCCATTCTTCCAGCCGTTCGCGGGTGTGCTGATACCCAATTTCGATCATCTGCTCGGCAGATTTTACATCGAACGTCCCATATTTGCTGACAGGCGGGTTCAGGTAAATCTCGGCGCGATCTTTTGTGGCATTCAGTTGGTCGATGCTCGAAAGCACTGTCGCGCGCGAGATAATCCCGATCAGGCTGGGTGCTTTATAGCGCCCTTTCATCCAGGGCAAAATCCGGCTGCCAAGCAGCGCCCAACCCGATTGCGACTCACTGAACTGATAATTTCGTTTACGCACCACCATATCTTCGACATTCACGGCAATCACTGACCCACCTTCGCAAAATTCCTGCATGGTGGTGATCGGGACATTATCGAAGATCGCGCCATCGATCAGGAGTTCGTTATTCTCCAGAACGGGCGGGAATATTCCCGGCAGCGAGGCACTGGCACGGAGCGCCCGCCACAGATGACCACGCCGCAGCACCATCATCCGGGCGCGCGTTAAATTAGTTGCAATGGCGAAATAATCCAGCGGTAAATCTTCGATTTGTATTTCCCCGAAGAGTTTTTGCAGCGTGCGCGTGAACTTCTCACCCTTCATCACCGAGAGGATCGGGAGGGTCGGATCGTTGAAACTCGCAAATAGAAGTTTTGTCCACTCGCGCAAGGTTTGTTCGTCAGAACGCAACGCGATAATCGCGGCGGCAATTGCCCCGGCACTCGTCCCACCAACGCGATCTATTGGCAAGCCAAACTCCCGAATGGCCTTCATCACGCCGACATGGGCGAACCCGCGCGCACCTCCACCCCCGAACACCAATCCAAAAGAGAAGCCTGCCAGCGTCCGTGCGATCCGTTGAAAATCGCTCTTGTTGCCAGACTCAACATGATAATGACGCAGGGTTTGGCGCGAACCAAGCCATGCTGCCGTATTGCGATAATTGTTCTGTCCCGATGGGTGAATCAATACCAACTCTTTCGGGGCAGAACGCCACGCCTCATTTTTTTGTGCGTCCAGACGTGCTTCAACCGCACTGAGCGCGGGGGAATCGGCTGCATCCGCAATGAGCAGGACGCGATCCGCCTGCCGCAGACAACGATCTGTCCACGCCTCGTTATCCACGTCCACCATGTAGAGAATGAACCGATAGGCTGCTTCCTGTTCGTTCAGCCATGCTACAAACATATTTGAGTTTGTCGTATCGAAAGCATCTGTACCGAACTGCTGGACAATGCGCGCTGCATTCAGTACCAGCGTCCCGCCATAGGTCGCCAGTGCCTCGGAAAGTTGTTCGGCAAACTCCAGTACCGGGTAACTGACAGGGAGCAGGGCAATTGTCGAAATGCGCCGTTCTGCACCACGATCTGGCTTCGTCGCACGGATGCGGCTTGCCAGCGTTCGGTAAAATTCGAGCATAGGGCGGGGGTACGCATCGGAGAGTTTATCGAACGCAGTCTTGGGCAATTTCATCAGCATACTATCGCGGTTGGCGCGACAGGTCGCGGTACGCACACCGCCCGCCAGTAATGCTGTTTCACCAAGCATCTCGCCGCGACCCACTGTGCGGATGGGTTGTTCGACACCGTGTTCATTACGCACCGTAACCATCAGGCGACCATGAATGAGGACATGCAGCGCGTCGGACGGTTCGCCTTCGGTGTAAAGCGTTGCGCCACGCGGCAAGTCCACCCATTCAATTTCATTCTCGATAGCACGCAGCATTTCGACGCTGAAAAAGCCATCCATTGTAGAGCGCACAGCGGAATTTGTTGGCGCTTCGGTAATGAAGATCGAGGATAAGGGCTTTTGAAAAAGTTTCTCATGCTGCTCCGCAAGCTGGCGATCATCAAGGACAAACGCCGCGCGAATATTGGGGAAATAGACTGGATTGAACGGATATTTCTGGGCGAAGGCATGAACGAGTTGCGCCCGCAACGGCAGATTTGCGGTCACGAGTTCCCGCCACTGCGGGGCATAACGCTCGAAATCATCCAGCGTCGGCGTGACAGCGTGCCGGGAATATTCCCAGCGTTGGAAGAGATTTTCCGTACCTGTTTCGGCGGCTTGTACCTCGCGGTGGAGGAATACATCGAGGAGATGGCGCGATTGCGAGAGGATATAGGCTGTGCGTTGTTCGATAGCGTGCAGCGCAGAGACAGCACGGCGTCCGCTCAACCCGGTGAGAGATTCTTGTGCGTTGAATAGCAAATCCGACATGAAATTCCCCTTAAAAATAATAAACGGCTTGAAAGAGCGGGAACGAGCGACGGATTTGGGCAAACCCCGCGCAAAATAAAAACGGGGTTTGCCGGATATACAATTGTTCTCGCTATTTGATTGATTTAATGACGAACAGCGTATCGCCTGCCGGGGTTTTGACTTTTACCTTATCCTTGACCTTGCGCCCGATGAGCGCGCCCCCTACCGGGCTTTCGTTGGAGATTTTCCCGACTTTAGGGTCAGCTTCCGCAGCGCCAACGATAGTATAGGTTTCCGGGTCAAACCCTTCTTCCTGCACTGTGACCACCGAACCCACGCGGACAATCGTCTGCTTTTTATCGGAATCGGGGACGACTACGGCGCTCCGCATCAGGGCTTCCAGATAATTGATACGTCCTTCCAGAAAAGCCTGTTGTTCCTTCGCATCTGCATAATCGGCATTTTCCGAAAGATCGCCCATGCTAATCGCTTCCTTGAGTTTCAGCGCCAGTTCCGGGCGCTTGACATTCTTCAATTCATCGAGTTCGCGGCGAAGTTCGGCTGCGCCTTCTTCTGTTAAATATTGTTGTTCATCAGGCATGATTTGGGTTTCTTCTTTCTGGAGAAAACTCGAAAAATAGCACTAAGGTACTAGGGACGCACAAACGGCTCATACAAACGTTGATATTCTTCCAGCGCATAGCGATCTGTCATCCCTGCGATGTAATCTGTTACCGCGCGTGGCAATCCCTTTTCGGCAGCCTGTTTCTGGAATTCGGGCGGCATCTGTGTCGGCACTTCGAGAAATGATTGAAACAGACAGCGGATGGTGTGCATCGCTTTTTGTTGCATCCGTATCACGCGATAATGAGAATACATATTGCCGTACAGGAACGCTTTCAGATCGGCGTGCATCTGCGCGAAGGTGTGCGAAGCCCCCGCCATGTTTGCGGAAAGACGTTGCACCGCCCCGGAAGATTGTGGATTGTGCGTTTCCAGCCGTTCGCCTGTTGCCATGATCACATCGCTGATGCTCAGGGAGATAATGCGCCGGATCATCTGGTAGCGAATGTCATCATTGAAATGCTCACCATTCCATCCAATGGATTGGCGCGCGCGCTGCCAGATTTCCAGCGCTGCCACCTGATCCATTGTCAGCAGACCAGAACGCAAGCCATCATCCAGATCATGAGCGTTATAGGCAATCCCGTCGCTGAGGTCGGCAATCTGCGCTTCGAGTGTCCCGCGTAGCGCTGGATCAAACCCTTCGCGCGCGCTGAAATCGCTCCTGGATTCGTGCTTGGCGATCCCTTCGCGGAGTTCCCATGTCAGGTTTAGCCCCACCCAACCCGGATAACGGTGTTCCAGCTTGGTCACGACACGATAGGTTTGCAGGTTGTGGTTATAGCCGCCATGATCCTTCATCAGGTCGTTGAGCATGTCTTCGCCAGCATGTCCAAACGGAGGATGCCCCAAATCGTGGCACAGGCAGATTGCTTCCACCAAATCTTCGTTTGCGCCCAGCGCCCGCGCAATGCTCCGGCCTATCTGGGCGACTTCCAGCGTATGCGTCAGGCGCGTTCGATAGTAATCCCCTTCGTAGTTGACGAAGACCTGTGTCTTATATTCCAGCCGCCGGAACGCAGAGGTGTGAATGATGCGATCCCGATCTCGTTGAAATGCGGTGCGATGCGGGTCTTCGGCTTCCGGGTGGAGGCGACCTTTACTTTGTGCGCTGTGACAAGCATAGGGAGCAAGGAATGAAGTTTCCTGCGCCTCGATTTGCTGGCGATAAACGATCATGTAAACATCCCTTTAGCCTAAATTGTACCAGTTTTTTGCGCTCCGACACGGTTTAGCTTGTGCTGCGACCTAAAAATAACGGGATTTTTTCGATTTTGGGATCACGAAAACAACTATTTTGGAACACGCTCAACCTCGTTACAATAGTGGCTACTCCTTTAGGCTAAATCGAGATCATCATTCATGAACTTCTTGCGACGTTATCGGCTGGATAAAAAGATCGGCGAAGGCGGCATGGGCGTCGTCTATAAAGCGCTGGATCGATTGAGCGGGCAGCAGGTCGCATTGAAACAGGTCAATGTCCCCGGTCAGGTCGATGTGCATTCCCAAACATCGATTGATATACGTCTGGCACTTGCCGAAGAGTTTCATACGCTGGCCTCGCTGCGTCATCCGAATATCATCAGCGTTCTGGATTATGGTTTCGATGAATCGCTGCAACCTTTTTTCACAATGGATTTGCTCGAAGGGACGCAATCTATCGTAGCCGCCGGGAAAGATCGCCCGGAATCGGTTCGGTTTGGATTGCTGAGTCAGGCATTGCAGGCATTGGTCTATCTGCACCGTCGGAAGATTATCCACCGTGATCTGAAACCGGGCAATATCCTCGTCGCGGAGGGCGATCAGGTTAAAGTGCTGGATTTCGGCCTGGCGCACTCTGTTTTGGACAAGAACGCCAAAAGGCCAACTGCTGGCACGATTCCCTATATGTCGCCGGAGATATTACAGGGAGACGCCGCAAGCGAAGGCTCTGATCTATACGCAATGGGGGTTATTGGTTTCGAGATGATCATGGGCGATCATCCATTTTCGGGCAAGGCCATCACCGATATGATCGCATTGATTCGGGATCAGGGTATAGATTCCAGCCTGCTCCCGAAGGACTCCCCCTACACGCCGATTGTTGCGCGCCTGCTAGCCTATAATGTCGAGGATAGATATACCAGTGCATTGGACGCTATTCATGCACTGGCGGCAGTCAGTGATTCTTCCGTTCCGATTGAGACAATTCCCATCCGGGAGAGCTTCCTGCAAGCGGCAACCTTCATCGGGCGCGACACAGAACGTGATATGCTCATTGAAGCGTTGGGCAAGGAAGCAAAGGAGACAACGCCCAAGTTCTGGTTGATTGGTGGCGAATCCGGGGTCGGTAAATCTCGCCTTCTGGAAGAGGTGCGGACGCCGCTACTGGTGCAATCTATTTATGTGTTGCGAGGGCAGGGTGTCACCGATGGCAGACCCTATCACCTCTGGCTGGAGATCGCGCGCTGGCTGAGTCTGGAAAAAGACCTGCCTATGCTGGATGCGCGTGTCCTCAAGGCGCTTGTGCCGGATATTATGGCGATTCGCCAGCAATTGATCGGTGATCCGCCGCCACTGGACGCCCAGGCGACCCGTGAGCGCCTGATTCAAACTCTCCAGAATCTATTGATCCAGCAAACGCAACCTGTGTTGCTCATGCTCGAAGACATACACTGGGCAGATGAAGAAAGTTTGCAACTGCTATCAAATCTCACGACGCCCCCTAACGGCAGCAATTTACGCATTATTTGTACCTATCGGGACGATGAATCACCAGATTTTCCGAAGCGCTTTCCGGGGCTGGAATTGATGAAACTGAAGCGCCTGTCGCCGGAAAACGTCAATGCGCTGAGTACCGCTATTCTCGGTGAACGCGGACAGGATGCGCAGTTGATTTCCTTTCTGCAACGTGAAACCGAAGGCAACGCACTGTTCCTTGTCGAAGTGATGCGCGTTCTTGCCGAGAACAGCGGCACACTGGAAGAGATCAGGGGCGAAATGCTCCCCGCCAATGTCGAGGCACGCGGCGTCAAGAGCATCATTCGGCGGCGTCTGGCGCAGATACCCGCCGAGGCACGGGATTATCTGAATCTGGCTGCTGTGCTTGGGCGCGAGATTGAATTGGCCGTGTTGCGTGCCTTCAACCTGGCGGTCAATTGGGAAAACTGGCTCAATATCTGCGCCGATTACGCGATTCTGGAAGTGCAGAATGAGCGCTGGCGCTTTGCACACGACAAACTACGTGAAACTGTCCTGAGCGATATTGAGAAAGATCCATCCAGAGCGCTGCATCAGGACGCTGCCAGAGCGCTACAGACTGCCTATGGGGATACGCCAGCGCTGGCAGCCCGGCTTGCCTATCACTGGAATCTGGCTGGCGAGTATGACAGGGAACGCGACTGTTCGATCATTGCGGGCGAACACGCACTATTGAATGGCGCACCTGTCGAGGCGGCACGCCTGTTGAATCGCGCGCTGGAACTTGGGGTTTCGGATACGTTCACCAGAGCAGCGCTGGAATATAAACTCTGCGATGCTTTTTATGGTGGCAATGAACTGGATGCCAGCAACGAACATGCACGACGCGCGTTGCGTCTATTGGGATATTATAGTCCGCGCCGTTCCTGGACGGTTGTCCCATATATTGTCTATCAACTTGTGCGTCAGGTTGTCCATCGGATTATTCCGCTGCGCTATCAACAACAACATAATAAGGCAGCGTTTGAGCGTGAAAAAATTGCAGCGCGTGCCTTTGACCGAATTGCCTTTGCCGAATATCTGGCGAATCGCCCAATGATCGCCACCGGAAACGGTCTTTCGGCGCTTAATGTCAACGAACGGCTTGGGTCATCGGCGGAACTCGCCCGCTCCTATGCGATGACATCCATTGCAAGCAGCCTGGTTCATTCCTCGCGTATTGCCCAATATTATTTGAAGATGGGCTTCGAGGCTGCCGGAGACGATCCGGTGGCGCTGGGGCAGGTGTTTGGAGTCGCCGGAGTCTATTGGTTCGGGCAAGGCGATTTTGAAAAGGCGACCAGTTTCTTTATGCGGGCGCTGGCAACCGCAGAGCAGACCGGGAATCCGCGCGTGAAGCCGGATAATTACTATCTTCGTACCATCGCTTCCTACTTCGCCGGAGATTTCGATCTCTGTCTGGAAATGGCACGGGCATGTTACGAAGCCGATATGAGCATTGGCGTCTCGGTATCTGCCCATCCCGAAGCAATCTACGAAATCGCAATCGGGCTACTCCAGAATCGGCTTCTGGACGTGGGCGAACAAATCCCCGGACTTCTGCAAATTATGGAGCAGACCCAGCTTGGGGATCATATCGTCTGTATTGCGATGCTTTGCGAATGGCGGCTCATTCAGGGCGATAAGGAAGCGGCACACAAACTGGCGATGGAAGGGCTGAACATTGCACAGAAAAGTCTGCCAACCATCTTTAGTAACATGCTCGGATTCATCACGCTTGGTGAAATATTTACACGCTGGTGGGAAGGCGGGGATGCCAGTCAGGAGAAATACGCGCTGCAAATGTCTAAAATACTCCGCACCTTTGCATCGTTCTTCCCCGTTGCCGTGCCGAGCGCCAGACGGATCGCGGGGCTTTGCCTGTGGTTGCAGGGCAAGCACGAACAGGCACAGACAACATGGGTAGAGGGGTTGGCAATTGCCGAACGCCTACAGACAAAGTATGAAATCGCGCTGCTGCACTACGAAATCGCGCGTCACCTGCCCGAAGGTGATCCGCAACGCGAAACGCACACATCCGCCGCCATTCAGGGCTTCGAGGCCGTCGGCGCGGTGACTATGCTGAATCGGTTACGCGGGTTCGAGGTGATCGAGATTACGCTATAGTTTGGCGCAACCGAATCTATGAAAAACCGTCTGTGTCCAATATGATATTGATCCTCAAGGGAAGTATCGTAATCGGACAATAACGATGTTTACCAAAGAAGACAAAAAACATTTCACCAAACTGTTGACAGATCACGGGATCAAGCGCAAAGGCGATGTATTCGACCTGATCAACAAGGGAGCAACCCGTGAAGAAGTAGGAGCTTTCGTTCAACAATTGATTGACGAAGCTGCCGCCAACCAGAAAACGCCTATCGCATTGCTGGATGCCCCGCGCGATTACAATGTATTTGGGTCACACCTGATCGCCCAAAATGCCCTTGATGATATGAATGCAATCATGCGCCTTCCGTTTGTGATGGGTGGCGCGATCATGCCAGATGGACACCGCGTACAGGAAAACCATGTTCCTGTCGGCGGGGTAGTGCTATCCGATGCGATTGTACCGGGGATCGTTGGCTCCGATATTGCCTGTTCGGTGCTATTGACCGTTACGAACCAGCCTATCGAAACAGAGTGGGTCGAGCAGGCCATCCCTTCGATGAAATATGTGCTGCGGCATTATTCATATTTCGGACAGGAAATGAACCCCGATGCGGTTGTCTTCGATCAGCCTTTTTATCGTGAAGCAATCGAAATCGAAACCGATTTGGGCAAGCAGGTCTATGATCAGGTGAAGAAAATCGCGCGCAACCATTTCGGAACCAGCGGCGATGGTAATCATTTTGTCGAAATCGGGATGGTGAACGTGCAACACAGCCCTGCCGGGTTTCACGCTGTCGGCAAACAGCGCTATCTGGCTGTTCTATCTCACTTCGGCTCAAGGGCAGTCGGAAGCACTATCGCGGAAGTTTTCCGGGCAGAGGCCGCCGCATTGCATGATATGCCAAAGGGCATGACAGACGCACCCCTGAACCCGTCTACACCGTTGGGACGCGACTATTGGAGGCTGATGAACTGGGCTGGAGATTTTGCCGAAGCAGGCCACCGCTGGTTACATTCGCATTTGCTGCAACATCTGGGAGATCGGGTGCAGCTACGATACGCACACGCAGACGCTATCTATTCCAAACACAATTTTGCGTGGCAGACCGACGACGGATACCTGCACCGTAAAGGGGCAACCCCGGCAACTTTCGGGGAATATGGCGTTATTCCGGCAACGATGGGCGATGAGACGCAGGTCGTGCTTGGGCTGGGCAGTGCAGATTCGATGAACAGTGCATCGCATGGGGCAGGTCGTCGCTATTCGCGCGGAACTGCGATTCAGCAGTTTGGCAAGGTAGATACGGCTGAGTTTCTGTTGAAAGAATACGGTGTTCACCTTCTGGGTGGTGGCCCGGATGAAGACCCGCGTGCCTATAAACAGATCAAAGAGGTGATGAGCGCGCAGGAAACGTGCGTAAGCAGCGTCGGCAAGTTTGAGCCGCTGGTGGTGCGCATGGCTGATCCCCGCTTTTTGTGGCGCTGAGGTCACGCATACCTGTAACATAGCTGCAAATAGTCCAAAAAAAGTCATAAAGAAATCTGCAAGGCATCGTAAATCACGATTTTTTCACGATCCGGTGACGCTGGAATTGTAAGGTATTCACAATTTCCGGTGAACCATGATGGTCAGAAAGAGTGATTTCATGCGTGCCAGACAGAATATCAACGCGAACGTAGAACAATCCCCCGCTAGTTTCTCCAGATCAAGCCATGCTGCGCAGATGGGCGCAGACCCTGCATTTCACTATCAACCCACCCCCGGACAGGCTGCGATTTTGCAATTGCAACGCACCCAAGGCAACGCCGCCACAGTGCAGCGCATCAACAAAAAGGATGAAGACAGCAGCGAACCCGTCCAGCAAAACTATGTTGGGGGCAATGCAGAATTAACCACAAATGTGGATCGCTATGGTGCGGAAGGTGGCGAAACTGTGGCCGCAGGGCAGACAGGCTATAGTGTCTCGCTGCTATCAGCAGTAGATAAATATTCAGAAGATTTTCGCACGATCCCCAAGCTGGAAACTACCGTACTCGACCTTACCGGCGTGGATAATCAGATTATCGGCTTGCGCAACGATGATGCGAATCTGCGCGAAGAACTGGCTGGCGGATTTATGCCCGACATGGGAAACGGGTATAGCAAAGGCTTTAAAAAACAACAGCAAAAATGGGCGGGTGAGAGCGTCAAATTCCTTGAAAACAATAAAGCCAGCGAAGAAGAATACTGGAAGCGTTATAACACATGGATACCACGCGCCAACCAATACTATGATTCATTTACCCGCCTAGAAGCAATGAAGTTTTATCTTGGTGTAGACGATGTGACGGCAATGCCACCTGCGCTGATACAGGGATTACAGGACGCCGCGCTGCTCGGACAGCGCCATCTGGGACAAGGGGATGACAAATTATTGAAGATGCTGGCGGGCGAGTCGTTGACCAGTAAATCCAACGAAGTCAATGAAGCTGGCAACGAAATGATGAAAAGCTGGCAAACCTGGAAATCGCAAATTGACCTGATGGAAGAGGCCGATGCAGTCAAAGCGACGGGCGAGGGCGATGCCAAACGACTAGAAGAGATTAATGCACTCAAAGGCAAGGTTGCGGGGGTGACAGGGCGCATCAACAATATTATGACGTTCTCCAAATCCAACGCGGAATATCTCATGAAAGATGAGGTATCGCTGGAGGATACTTTCTCCAATGTTAATAGCGGAATCAAGGCAATGGGGGGAACTACGCAACTACCTACCGAGTTTACCGGGGTGGGGAACATTGTTGCACGTGCTGGAGAAGCAGTCAACCTCGGCGTCGAACTCTATTTTGAAAAGGAAGTCAAGGAAATCACGGCGACGCTCGAATCGATCAACGGACATCTGGAATCGCTGGGATGGGTCAGCGAACGTATCGAGCGCGATGCCGCCAATCAGGATGTCGTCGACAATATCAAGGATTATGGCAAGAAACTGAAATCGATGGAAGATGTGGCTACACAGCGGCGGCGCGACTATCTCGCCCTGGGTACAACGCTTGACGCGATGAGCCAGAGCGAAGAAACCGGAAAGAAAAGCAGCAAGAAGGGCGAAAAAGGCGGCAAGGAACGTTATGCCCAGATCATGCTGGTTGTTTCCCAGGTGCGCGAAATGCTTCAGTTGGGACGGTTGGCAAATTCAGGAGCTACGGAGGCTGCCAACAATATTTCTCCCGCTGAGATTGCAAAGTTTTACAGCGGGCTGCGCAAGAACCGGAACAATCTCCGCCTGGAATTTCGTCCAACGCGCGACATCTCAGTCACAGCTTCCGAAAGTGCGCTTGAAGATACGATATATGCAAATGTTGATGCCTTCCTGAAACACTTCGCGGAACAAAACGCATTGTTTCGGATGGTGGATAAAGAAGCCGGGAAGACAATTTCCACATTTGTAGGCGGCAGCGGCGATTATTAGGTCATAACCGTCGATAGCACAGGAGCCAGCGCACAGGCAACAACAAATCTGGTACGCTGGTTCCGTTTGACCGCTACGGCGCAGGGATTAACTCTACCTTGATTGGGCCAACCCGCGATTGCAGCGGCGGGATTTCCTTGTCTTCGTGAATCAGTGCGGCGTAACATTCCGCCGGATTGCGCGACTTGACCAGTTTGGACATCTCTATCGCACCCCAGACCGTTGCACGTTGCCCCGGTAGCAGGTAGTAGAATGTCTGCCCTTCGCTATCGGTCTGTCTGGTGAGTTGATCCGGTGAGCCAATCGCCCAGCGGTAGGGGAACGAGGTTTCGGAAGTTTCACACTGAACCCCGACAAACCACACCCCGGAGCGCGAAATGACCGGATCGATCTTCCCGGCATATAGTTCATTCCACTTATAGACTGTCCCCGGCCAAGGCGCAAGCGTGCGTAGCGGCGTCTTCCCGTAGTTGGAGACGATCAGGCGAAAAACCAGCAGATCGTTTTGTGGCATTACGACGCGCGCTTCGGTAGACATGACGCCCTGCGGTTGCGCAACAGGCGCGTTTGTCGGCTTGACACTCGTCCAATAAACCTGCGCGCCGCTGGTTTGTGGCTGGATTTCGACCTGCGGCAGCCCACCATCCCTGATGGTCAATTTGCGCGTCTGGCGTATCCGCTGGCCGGGCGCGTCTTCTGCCTCTGCGACAAGCGTGTATTCACCATTCGGCGGCGGATCAATGTGATTATCCAGCCCACCATCGTAATCGAAGATATGCGCGCCGGGGTCGCCCTGATTGCGCAACTCGATACGTTCCGGCAGGTCATAGCGTACATTGTCGGCACTCAGCAGATAGACCGATAGCACCGACTTCTTCGGCAAAAAAGCGTTGATAGCCACCCGATCATCAATGCCATCCTGGTTCGGCGTAAACACCTGTGGCGACACACTAAACCCCTGAATCAACGGAAGCGCTGTATCGCCATTGCGGACAGTCAATGCCCCGGTAGTTTCCATTTTCTCACCGGAAGCTGTCACTGCTGCGAGTGACCATGTATATGCACCGTTGGGGATCAGGCGTGTCAGGATTTCGCCATTTTCGGGCTTGTCATCCTGCAAGGTGTAGCCCTTCACAATCCCGCTGAACAGCACTTGATAGCTCCCGATCCCGCGCGGGTCAGCGTTGCGAAAGGTATAGATTTGACCGCTGTCGTTATTCCTGAATTGAATCGTCAGATCGGCGTTACGGTTGAGCGTATAGCTGATTTGCGTAGCGTCGTCCGACCCGTCGCCATTGGGCGTGATCACTTCCGGCTGGAAGCGCACATTCGCCAGCAAGGGGCGTGGCGGTTGGATCATCAACGTCGCCACAACCCCGATGATCACGACGGCAATCACTGCCACGATAATTGTCACAAGCGGAGAAAGCCGCATTCCCATTCACCTGAATCATCCAAAAATCGCGCCAATTGTAGCGGGTCTGGCGCGATTTATTTATTCCGTGAGGTAATCGGCGGGAATCGACTAATCCTGGATCGCCGGGATCGGCTTCAACCCGGCTTCGATCCGTTCGCGCTGTGGCTCCAGAAATGGCGGGAGCGACAGGGCTTCGCCCAGCGTATCCAGACTCTCATCCGCTGTGAATCCGGGGCCATCCGTCGCAATCTCGAACAGGATTCCCTGCGAAATACGGAAATAGAGCGAACGGAAGTAGAAGCGATTGATCAACGGCGAGACGTTCAATCCCTGCTGTGCCAGTTTCTCGTGCCATGCTTTTTGTTCCGCTTCGTCCCGCACCCGGAAGGCCACATGATGAACGCCCCCCCTGCCGAGCCGTGCAATCGACTTGTCGGGTTGCTCAATCACATGAACCTCTTTGCCGGGGCCACCGCCATCCATTCCATAGATGACGATTGTTTCTTTCTCTGTGTTGGTCGTCCGGCTGATCTCTGCGAAACCGAGTATTCCAGTCAGAATCGGCGTGACATATTCCAGACGCGGGACTGAGAGTGTAACCCCATAGAAACCGCGAATGGCGTATTCTGTCGGAACGCCGCCACCATCCCAGAGTTCGCCTTCATAGGGCAGACCATTATCGTTCACCAATGCGAGGCGTTGCCCTTCGCGGTCTTCCAGCCGCAGCAGTTCGCGCTCGGCAACGATTTCGATTTCGCCGTGTGTTACCCCTTTTTCGGTCAGGCGGGCGTGCCAGTATTCCAGCGCGGCGCGTCCATTCACACGGAACATCGTCATAGAGACGCTATCTGCGCCGCGTCGTTCCGGGGCAGTATGCGGCCAATCGAAAAAGGTGATGTCTGTGCCGGGTGTTCCCAGTTTATCTGCATAGAAAAGGTGATAAGCCGAAACATCATCCTGATTGACCGTCTTCTTGACAAGACGCATCCCCAGAATCCTGGTATAGAACGCGACATTTGTGCCGACATTGCCCGTCACAGCCGTAACGTGATGAAGTCCATGAAGTTGCATTTTCATTCCCCTTTTCCGATTATCGCGGCTGCAAAGCCGTCTGTATGTGTGTGTTTGTACGTTCAATCCAATGACGAGCATCAATCAGGTCGGGTTGAATGAGTTGATGCCCGGTAGAGTGCCATTGTATCGTGACCTGTGAATCATATTCCCGAAGCACCTGCACCAGTTGTTCCGTTTGCAATTGCGGAATCATGGCATCAAATCTGCCCGCCTCAATCAGTACCCGCGTATCGGCAAGATTCGGAGCCTGTTCAGGCTTTAGTGGCAGCATTGGGCGCAACAGCACCGCATTACGGAACACTTCCGGACGCAGCAGCATAATGCTGGCGGCGATGTTTGCGCCATTGGAATAGCCGACTGCGATCAGCGATTGGCGCTCGATGCCATATTCGATTATCGCTGCTTCGATCCAATCCGCCAGTTCGTGCGTGCGAAAGATCAGGTCTTCCATATCGAAGACACCCTCTGCTTTGCGCCGAAAGAAACGCGGATTACCGCCTTCCAGAATCTTCCCACGCGGGCTGAGTAGCGCGGCTCCAGGTGCAATCTGGCTCCCAATCGGGAGTAATGATTCCTCGTTGCCGCCTGTACCGTGTAGCATCAGCAACGTGGGCGTTTGCGCTTTTGCTGCTGGAAGATAGCGATGAATGTAGTCGCGTGTCGTAACTGCCATCTGTTTCATATCCCTTCATGCTACATTGATACTTTAGAACTAAAGTATCTTACTGTGCAAACTGGAGGGTGTTTGAAAGCTGGCAATAGCATTTTGACAACAGCAGATGATCCGGGTTGTGGAAAAATCGCCTGGGATACGCGCCAGGTTCTTACAACCAGCGAAACAGACTCCCCGTCGGCAGAAAATGAACAGGCACTCCCGGCAGCAGGGTTTGCAGCCACCCGGCGACCCATTTCATGCCCGCTTCCTCGCTGGCGGCATGACCCGGTATAATGAGCGCCTTGCGATGACCAAAGTGAACGGCATCCCGGACATATTCACCAGTTTCCCATTCATGAATTTCGCCGCCGATCAGAACGTCAATATCTGGATGGTTGAGCATCTGAATCTGCCGTTCGCGCCCGCCAAATCCCGGCAGCAACCCGACCCGCCGACAGATAAGCCTGGGATCGCCAATGAAGCGTACATGATCTATGCCCAGTTTGGCTTTGAGGTGGTCTACAAGTTGCCGCAACGGGACAGGAGGAATCTGGCAGAAGTCCGGTTGATCGAACAGAGGGTAGGAATCCCATTCCAGCGCATCGATCAATCCAATCACAGTTGGGTCAGGTCGCATCGTGTGCAGGTAATCATGGAAGCGCCAGATAACGAGATTACGCTCCTCGATTAAGCGGCGTTTGCTCAGATAGACCGGATTATCACGCAACCAGTCGATTTCATCCTGATGATTATAAAAGATGGTTTCATGGCTAATAATCAGATTGGCTCCATAGGCGATAGATTGTTCAATCACCGCCTGACTCGCCACAAAGGTTGAAATAATCCCGGTGACAGGTTGCGATGGATCACCGAGGGTTACGGTGTCCACTGTTTTAGGACGAGTCATGCCCGGAATCGCTCCGGTGATTTTATCAATCGCCTGTTGAATGGTGAGCGCCATACTATTGCACTTGTACCGGAGTAAAGAAAACCTGCGGTACGCCCTGATTCTTATCGATCAGGTTGCGCGTCCAGACTCCCGCAATCCGGGCGACTTTTTCCTCCAGCGTCCTAGCGGCGAGCAAGGCTTCCACACGGTCTTCAACCGCGAGATGAACATCAGTGTAGTCAGGGGTGCGCATCATAATTTCTCCTGTGATGGGATCTGTTCTGAGGCATCAGCCCATAACAGCGCCGCGCAATTCAAGTTCCTCGGCAAAGTGGCAGGCGACCTGACTATTACCTACCGCGCGCAAAGCTGGCGTCTCGGTCTTGCAGCGTTCCCGTGCATAGCTACAGCGCGGATGGAAGTAGCAACCCGATGGCGGATTTGCGGGGTCAGCAACTTCTCCCTCAAGCCGAATTCGCTGATTCTGGTTGCGGTGCATCGGGTTTGAAATCGGAACAGCGGACATCAGCGCTTCCGAATAGGGATGCTGTGGATTCGTGTATAAATTCAACCCTTCAGCTATTTCGACCACACGACCCACATACATCACGATTACGCGGTTGCAAATGTGCCGGATCACACTCAGATCGTGCGAGATGAACAGATAGGTCAGGTTAAAATCCCGCTGTAGTTCTTCCAGCAGGTTGAGCGTTTGCGCGCGTACCGAAACGTCCAGCGCAGATACTGCTTCGTCGGCAACGATCAGGCGCGGGTTGGTCACGAGAGCGCGAGCGATAGCGATGCGCTGACGTTCGCCGCCGCTGAATGCGTGCGGATACCGCTTCATGTATTCCGGGCGCAGTCCGACCCGTCGCAGCAGATAGGCGACGCGCTCCTCCATCGCAGAGCGTGTTGCGCCGTTATTCTTCATTGCCTGACTGATATTATCAAACACCGTCATGCGCGGATTGAGCGAAGAATAGGAATCCTGAAAAATCATACGGATGTCTTGCCGATAGGGGCGGAGTTCCTCCCCTTGTAACCCGACCAGATCGACAACTGTGCCGTCAGGACGTGAGTAGCGAATTTCGCCACCTGTCGGATCGTAGGCGCGAACAACGCAACGTCCAACGGTGGTTTTACCGCAACCGCTTTCGCCTACCAGTCCAAGCGTCTCGCCCTGCCGAATCGTGAAACTCACGTCGTCAACGGCTTTCACCACGCCTTTTGATCGACCCATCAAGCCTTGTTGAATCGGAAAGTGCATTTGCAGTCGGTTCACTTCGAGCAGGGGTTTGGCTGTCGCTGTCGGTGCATCAACATTTGTAATTGCAGGTTGATCAACCATGATGGGCTACCTCTTCGGCTGGGACATTTTCATACAGCAGGCACTGCACCTGATGGGCATCGCCTACTGTGATCATCGTTGGATTGATATGCGAACATTTCGTCATTGCCTGCGGGCAGCGGGGATGGAAAGGACACCCGGAAGGCCGCCGATAGGGATTCGGAACCATCCCTTTGATCGGGATCAGTTCTTCGCGCTTCATCGCAATTTTCGGGATCGAATGTTGCAACGCCTGTGTATAAGGATGTTTGGGATTGTTGAAAATCGTGTTTACATCCGCGTGTTCGACGATCCGTCCCAGATACATCACCGCTACTTCATCGGCAACTTCTGCCACCACGCCCAGATCATGGGTGATCATCAGGAGCGCCATCCCATATTGACGCTGCAAATCGAGCATCAGGTTGAGGATTTGCGCCTGCGTGGTCACATCAAGGGCAGTGGTAGGCTCATCCGCAATTAACAGCGTCGGGTTGCAGGAGAGCGCCATTGCAATCATCGCGCGCTGGCGCATTCCACCGCTGAGACGAAACGGATATTCGTCTACGATCCGATCCGGGCGTGGAATACCCACCTGATGTAACAGGTCAATGGCGCGTTTACGTGCCTGTGCCTTGTTGACATGCTCGTGCAGCAGGATCGTTTCAATAATCTGGTTCCCGACAGTGTGCATCACACTCAGCGAAGTCATCGGTTCCTGAAAGATCATCGAAATTTCTTTGCCGCGAATGGCGCGAATTTCTTTGCCTTTGGGATCGAGCGTTGCCAGATCGATCACTTCGGTTGTACCGTCTGGTTTACGCTGCCGAAATTTCATCGATCCGCCAACGATCTTGCCTGGTTTCGTGACAATCTG
>CAYSOC010000001.1:47085-86830 GCA_964432445.1 uncultured Anaerolineaceae bacterium | reverse complement strand
TGGAGAAAGGCACGGGCAGTCACGCTCTTGCCGCAACCGCTTTCGCCCACCAGACACAGGGTTTTACCGCGTTCAATGGTCAGGTCTAGCCCATCAACCGCTTTGACCACTCCCTCATTGGTGATGAAGTGAATCTGCAAATCCTTCGCTTCAAGGAGAACGTCTGCCATTAATTCTCTACCTCGCTAATATGGATCAGCCGCATCGCGCAGACCGTCGCCCATGAAGTTGAATGCCAGCACAATGATAATCACCGACGCCGCAGGAAAAATTAGCCAGGGATGATTTGCCAACACGGTAACTTGCTGTGCATCCTGTAGCATCACACCCCAGCTTACTGCTGGCGGGCGCAAACCAACGCCGAGATAGCTGAGTGCTGTCTCGCCAATGATCATGCCGGGTAGCGATAGCGTCAATGAGGCGATGATATGGCTGGTGAAAGAAGGGAGCATATGCTGGAAAATCAATTGCCGGGGACGCGCTCCATCGAGCCGAGCCGCCATAATGAAATCTTCTTCTCGCAATGCAAGGAACTTGCTGCGCACGACACGCGCAATCCCTGTCCAGTTGACGAGCGCCAGCAGCACCGTAATCGTGAAATAGACTTGTACCACCGGCCAGTTACGCGGCAAGAAAGCCGCAATCGCAATAATGATCGGCAGATGGGGTACAGACATGATAATTTCGATGACGCGCTGAATGACGGTATCCAGAAGGCCACCCTTCAACCCGGAGATGCCACCCATTGTGATACCAATCATCAGGCTAAGGAAGACACCAACCAATCCAACGCTCAGGGAAACGCGGCTACTGTGGATAATTCGGCTGAAAATATCCTGTCCCAGCTTATCCGAACCCAACAGATAAAAGGCGTCGTCTGGATTGATCGGACCAAAGAAATGAATATCGGTCTGAAACAGCCCCAAAATCAGGTGCGATTCGCCGCGAACCAGGAAACCCAGTGGAATCACCGTTTTTGTATCTACTTCCCAGATCGCTTCATAGGACTGCGGATCGCGGGTGAATTTGTTGGCATACACATGGGGCATGAACTGACCGTCACGAATGAGAAAAACCTGCTGTGGCGGCGTGAAGTTGGCATAGCGGGCGTTGTAGTAATCAGGTGAATGCGGAGCCAGAAAGTCCGCAAAAATCGCAACCAGATAATAGGTGATAATCACAATCGCGCCGACCATCGCCAGACGATGTTTGCGGAACTTCCACCACATCAGTTGCCATTGGGTAGCAACTTCCAGCTTCAGGTTTTCTTCTGCCCCGTCAATGGCTGGGTTGGCTGCTGGCAGCACAGGCTGGTCGAGATCGGTACTTGCTTTTTCTATCATCATTACCCAACCTTCATCAGCCGAATACGCGGGTCGAGCCATATCAGCAGCAAATCGGATATAAATGTGCCGATCACCGTCAGCGAACTTAGTACCAGAATAAAACCCGCCGCCAGATACATATCTTCACGAAGCAGCGCATCCAGCAGGATCGGGCCAGAGGTCGGGAGGTTCAACACCTGCGAGACAATCACTTCGCCCGCAACCAGACCCGGTAATATCCACCCAAGCGTGCTGACAAAAGGATTCAACGCATAGCGCACCGGATACTTGAGCAGTAATCGCCGCTCTGGTAGCCCTTTAGAACGCGCTGTCTCAACATAGGGTTTGTTCAATTCATCCAACAGGTTTGCGCGCATGGTACGAATCAAGCCCGCAGCGCCACCCGATCCGATAATGATCACGGGAATCCACAGGTGTTGGAGGAAATCCCAGACTTTCCCCCATGACCAGGGTGCAGTCTGATATTCCGGCGAGAAAAGGCCAAAGGTCGCTTTTCCGAAATAGCGGTAGCTGACATACATCACGACCAGCGCCAGCAGAAAGTTTGGCACTGCCAGCCCGATGAATCCAACAAACGTTGCGGTGTAATCGCCCAACGTATATTTGTTCACGGCGGAATAGATACCTATCGGCAGGGCGACGATCCAGATAAACAGGATAGCCAGAAAGGAAATAATGAAGGTGACGGGCAAGCGCTCAAAGATGATCTGGCTGGCATCTTTCTGATAGGTGAATGAAAACCCGTATTGACCATCAACGACAATGCGTTTCAACCAACTGAGATACTGTATATGGATTGGTTTATCCAACCCGTATTCTTCACGCAATTGTTGTTCCAATTGTGGAATAGAGGCGCTGCCACCCGCAGCCGCCAATCGTCCAACCATTGTTTCCACGAAATCGCCGGGGGGAAGCTGGATAACCGCGAAGGAAACGAGCGAAATCACCCATACTGTTAATATCATGTAGGCAACTCGCCGTGCTAAATACTGCAACATACACCTGGCTCCGCAATAAGTAAAAAGGAATCTCAATCGCGCCAAGCGAGAACAGCCCGATTGAAGACGTTGATAGGACAGGAACGACCTGTTCCGCTCATCTCAAACCCGGCGCGAAAACGCTTGTCCGTGCATGATGGCAGGCGATTATCAGATGGTCAGCAGCGGACGTGAGAAGCACATCCATACACCAAAACACGTATTCTGTAGGGACGCCCTTCCGGGCGTCCACCATCATCATCTACCGAAAATCCATCCTGATCGGACAACCCTTTTAACGCCGGGTCTTAAATACCACCGGGATGCTCACGAAGCACCCCGGAACGAATCAGTGCAAAAGCACTATTTGAGATACCACTGTTCAGGCGAGGTGATCTTTTCACCGCCTACGATGAAGCCACCCGTCCACTTATCGGGTTGGTTGACCAACCGCGAACTTGCAGGCTGGTAGCCGAGTCCAGGCCGCGAAATCCCGATGACCCAGAGGTTATCGGCGGCAATTTGCAGGAGTTTCTTCATCTCCGCGATCTGCCCATCTGTTGTCGGCTGAATACGGATCGCCTCATAAGCCGCGCGAATGTCCTTGATGTTCTGCGGTGGTTCTACCTGTGTCGAATTCGGGTCTTTGACGCGCCAGTAGTACCAGGCCACGCCGTACAGCCCGAACAGTTCACCGGGGACGTAGTAACGCGGGTCGAGGATTGCTGTCAGACCAGCGCCACCTTCACCTGTGTAGATGGTCGCTTCGAGCTTATTGGCACGACGATCTGTGGCAAATTGCTGGTTCGGTACTGAATTCAGGGTTACATCGATACCAACCTTCTTCCAATAACCAACTACCAACGTCGCAACCTGTACCCAGTTCGAGCCATAGGAAAGGTCGTTGGAGACGGTGAAGACGAATGAGAATGGATTACCATCCGGGCCGAGACGCATCCCGTTACTACCCTTCTTCGGCATCACCTTATCCAGATATTCATTGGCCTTATCCACACTATATTCGATGTACTGAGTCGCCAGTTGTTCGTTATAGAGCGGCGAATCCTTCAACGGCGCAGCCTGAGACGGTTCGCCCTGTCCGTTGAACACGATGTCGATGATTTCCTGCCGATTGACGGCATAGGACATACCGATACGGAAATTCTTGTCATTGAAGACCTTCGATTTAATCGGGTCGGCAATCGCAAGGTTGAAATGCAATGTGTTCGTCGTGCCTTGATCACTGATAATCGTCCCAATCTTGAGAGGCTTGCCCTGCTTCACCGCATCGAAGAAGACGGCGCGATCCGCGCCACCAGCATCCCGGATATAGTCCAGATCACCATTGAGCATGGCAAAGGTACGGGCTTCGGACTTCTGATAGGCTGTACCAACAACTTTGTCGATATAGGGAAGCTGATTACCAGCCGCATCGACTTTCCAGTAGTAAGGATTGCGCTCCATCAAAACCGTCGTGCCAGTGCCGAGCGGTTGCGTAATGATCCAGGGATACAGCGACGGCTTATCGGGATTGGCAAAGTAACCTTGCGCATCATTGGTCGGACCAGCGGCCTTCTGGTTGAACAGTGTTACCCAGGTATCCACCTTTGCCGCCGCGACTGCATCGGCAATCTTGTCGTTATATTTGGCGTGGAACTGGCTCAGATAGTGCTTGGGGAAGAACGTAATATGTCGCCCCAGATATTGCGCCAATTGGTAGAGCAGCATTCCGTTCGGCTGGGCGAACTTGAATGTAACCGTATAGTCATCCGTTTTAGTGGCCTTGAAGTCAGCCGCGCCGGCGCTCGGCAGCCAGTCTGCAATCGGCCCCTTCGGACTAATCTCTGTGTTGAACAGTACATCATTGACATAGAACAGGATGTCATCGGCGTTGAACGCCACGCCATCCGACCACTTCATCCCTTCACGCAGGTGGAAGGTATAGGATGAGGCATCGGGGCTGATTTCCCAACTTTTGGCGATGTTCGCTTCGACACCAGAAAAATCGGCTTTCCATCTCACCAGATTTTCCCAGCCAGTCAGATACCACAGACCACCCCAGCCGGGGTCGCTGCCTGTGAACCCGACGCGCAGTGACCCACCATATTTACCCTGTTCAGTAACGGGCTTGACGACTGCCGGGTCTTTCGGCAGTCGTTTATCCAGCGACGGTAATTTGCCTGCTTTGACCAGTTCAGCCAGCATAGGTGACTCTTTGGCAGATGAATCCTGCGCCATAGAGGAATGGCTCTGGGCAAATGTAGCAGCGAGCAGCGCCAGAATAACCAGAAGGTTGAACCTGTATTTCAGGCTTCTATGGACGTACATAACTATTTTCTCCTCATCACTCAATTTTTTTCTCTAACTCGGCTCAGTTATCCGAGAAGATCACAAGCCTGAAAGTTGCAACACCAGACTCACCCACCATCTATTTGTTTTCCGATGGTAGCCGCAATCTTGCGTAAACTGGTTGCAACTTCTCTGGTTTCAGCAGCGCGATGCTACAACGTAGCGGCTTAATAAGTTCCCTGCAATCGCATCAACCTGCTTCGTTATCCAGCAAAAATGTAATAGTGCAATCTCAAAGATAAAAAACGCGCATTACTTTCCAGCACTCTTCACCTTCTTCCCGATTCCTCGTGTGGTATGGGGAGCGAACAGAGGGGTGAAGTGAAGCAATCAGTCCCGGTCAGAGGAATCGTTTTTGCATCGGGAATCGGAACAATTCATTACGTTACCGATAACGATACCTTTTCGTAATGTAACATCAGTATGCACACGTGTCAATAGGTGACGGAAAACCTGTTACTTGTAACGTTGTCAACGTTACAAAGAAAAACCACCTTGTTAGCCTAGTTAGGAGTTCAGAGGAGGCAGGCCAGGATTGACAAGTCTGACGACTTGACAGTTTTCAGGAGATGAATACAATTGTTGCTATGTTACGTTATCGGTAACGATATATTGTAACGTTGTGGTATCAGACTGTGTGGTCGCAATTTGTTGGGCGATTGCCAGCCAACGAATTTAGATTTCCGAAAATTCTCTGTCGATATTGTAAGGATAAGTTTATGTATGCGAGACCATTTTTTTTCTTCGGTTTGGTTGCACTCCTGGGGCTTATCATGAGTGATCTTCCAAATAAGGCGGTAGGGACAAATCAGCAACAGGAAACACCAGCCGCCACAAGCGTGGCAACAACCAGCAGTATATCGCAACTTACGCTGCGTTTGGCGGCTGAGAAAAATCGTCAAAAACCTGGATTCCTGATCGGTGCGGCTGTCGCCTATCCCCCGCTGGTAGCAGGGCAGGAATATCGGGAGACGCTCGCCCGCGAATTCAACGTCGTTGTCGCTGAAAACATCATGAAATGGGAATCCATCCACCCCGCCGAGGCACGCTTCAACTTTGATCCAGCGGACGCGCTGGTTCGCTTTGCCGAAACCAATCATATGAAGGTGCGTGGGCATACGCTGGTTTGGCATCAACAGATGGGTGGCTGGATAACCGCCAAAACATATACCCGTGATGAACTGCTTGCCATCCTCAAAACACATATTCAAACAGTTGTTTCCCATTACAAAGGCCGTATCTTTGCGTGGGATGTCGTGAATGAGGCCGTCAACGACAATGGCACAATGCGCGAATCGTTGTGGTATAAGGTCATTGGCCCGGACTATATCGAGCAGGCATTCCGTTTTGCCCGTGAAGCCGACCCGGATGCCCTTTTGTTTTATAACGATTACAGCGCCGAAACGATAAACACCAAGTCCAACGCCGTGTATAAAATGGTGAAGGAGCTAAAGGATAAAGGTGTACCCATCGACGGCGTTGGCTTCCAGATGCACATCGGGATCGCTGTCAATGAACGCCCCAACCCCGCAAAATTGAAGGAAAATATGGAACGGCTTGCTGCTCTCGGCCTCAAAATCCATATTACAGAGATGGATGTGAAAATCCAGAATGGCGCTGGTACGCGCGAAGAAAACCTGAAATTGCAGGGAGAAGTTTATGCCGAGGTGTTGCAGACCTGCCTGAATGAGCCATCCTGCACCGCTTTAGTGGCGTGGGGATTTACAGATCGGTATACATGGATTCCGGGCTTCACCCATCATAACGATGAGCCGTTATTGTTTACCAAGAACTATGAAGCGAAGCCTGCGTATACGTCCTTGCTTGAAACCTTGAGCAAGCCATAGCGCTGATTCTGATCAGGTCGCCGACTTTGCCTTTATTATCTCCGCAATCCGCTGCGCTTCGATGCCAATTTCGCGCAGCATCCCGGTTGCGGAGACCTGCAATCCACACAGATATAATCCCGGCAAGGCCGATTCACGCCCGCTAATGAGTGCGTTGCCCTGCGTATCTGTCACACGGGCAGCAGCCGGGAGAAATTCATGCAACGCAGGGCGATAGCCTGTCGCCAGCACTACTGCATTTACCTTCAATTCCCGGTCATTTTCAAAAATCACACCTGTTTCCGTGAAGCACTTGATCCCCGGATAAACAATAATGTGTCCAGCGCGGATATGCCCTATCGTCCCTACATCGATCAAAGGAATATGATGATCCTTGCGCATCTGCGTCTGCGGGCCATAAGGCAGCTTGCGTAGCCCCAGCTTGCGAATATCGCCCACTGTCAGGCGAATCAGTGGCGTAAACAGCAGATCGTTCATCTTCAGGGAAGTCTTCGGAGAATAGACGCCGATGGCTTGTACCGGAATACCCAGAATATCGCGCGGGATAACATTAACGGCACTGCGAACGGATAGCGCTGGCGTTGCACCATGTTCATAGAGGTCAACCGCAATTTCGCCGCCGGAATTCCCAAAACCAACTACCAGCACCGATTGCCCTTTATACGGCGCACCTGACTTATATTCGCGGCTGTGCAGGATAGTTCCCCGAAATTGCTCCACCCCCGGAAAAGTTGGCAGGTTTGGCTGTCGTGCATATCCCGTTGCGACGACAACGAAGCGCGATTTGTATTCAGCATTTGAGGTTCGTGTAATCCATCCGCTGCCTTGCTGCTCAACTGCGATAACTTGCTGACCGAAGCGCGGTGCAAGTCCCTGTTTCGCGGTGTAATCTTCCAGATAGGCGACAAACTGATCACGCGAGGGGTAGCGCGGGTAGTCGGCGGGCATTGGTTGATGAGGCAGACCAGAGAGGCTGCGAATGGTGTGCAGGTGCAGGCGGTCATAGTGTCCACGCCAGCGTGTCCCAACCTGTTGACTCTGTTCCAGCAAAATATAGTCTACCCCTTGCCGTTTCAGGCACGCCGCAGTCGCCAGACCTGCCGCGCTTGCTCCGATAATCACGACGCTGGTTTCGGTTGCTGGATGGTCGTTCATGAATAATTTCCTTCAAAAGAAGTGAATAATAGCTACTGCAAAGGGTAGCGAAGGGCGGATGTTCTGTCAACGGATAGCGCCAATTCGATTTCCATGCTCAATTCTGCAACGCCTCTTGACAAATAGATATACAGGTCTGTATACTTCAAGTTATGGGTATCCACTACACGCCGCGAGGCACTGCCAAGGAACATATTCTGGATATTGCGTCCGAGCTTTTTTATGCGCAAGGTATCCGGGCTGTCGGCATTGACACGCTCATTGCCGATTCCGGGGTTGCCAAAATGACGTTCTACAAACACTTCAAATCGAAGGATGAACTGGTCTATCAGTACATCCGCCGCAGAGATGAGCGTTGGCGCGAATGGTTTGCGCAGGCCGTCGAACGCTATGCTCTCTCCAGACAAGACCGCCCTCTTGCCGTGTTCGATGCGCTGGAGGAGCGTTTTACCACACCCAATTATCGTGGCTGTACTTTCATCAACACGATGGTTGAGATGGCGAACCGCAACCATATTGCGTCGCAGGCTGCCGCCGAACATAAAGAAAGCGTCCAGATGTTCGTTCAACAGATACTGACTGAAGCAGGCTATGAGAACAGCGACACACTCTCTCAACAGTTTATGTTGTTGATCGATGGCGCTATTGTGACGGCGCTTCGGCAGGGAACGGCTGAATCCGCAAAATTTGCAAAACAGATTGCGGCTCAGTTGTTGAAGGCGACAAAGACGACATAACCCGGAAGTTTCTGAAAGGAATATCGTATGTCACGTCTGCACACCGTTGACGGCGCTTCGGCGTCGGTAGAGACACAAGCCCTGCTGGAAAAAGTCCAGAATCGTCTGGGGCGCGTTCCGAACCTGTATCGGACAATGGCAAATTCGCCCGCCGCGCTGGATGGCTATCTGGATTTTCACAAGGCACTCGGCACTGGCAAGTTGAGCCGTGAACTGCGCGAACAGCTTGCACTGCTGGTTGCACAGGAAAATAACTGCGAATATTGCGTTTCTGCCCATACTTTTCGCGGGCAAAAAATCGGTCTGAGCGCCGAAGAACTGCAACAGAACCGTCAGGCCGACTCGCACGATCCCAAAACAACCATTGCATTGCACTTTGCAAAGGCCGTCATCGAAGCACGGGGGCGCGTCTCCGATGCGGATGTTGAAGCGGTACGTCAAGCTGGCTTCTCCGATGGGGAGATTGCGGAGATTGTCGGGCATATCGCACTCAACATCTATTCCAACTACTTCAATCATGTGGCACAGCCCGAACTGGATTTCCCGCGTGTCAGCCTCGATAGCGTTACCGAAGGAGCAGTTCGCTCATGAACCCGGCAACATCGGTCAGCTTTAATCCAGAGGTAGTGTCTCGTTTTGGGTTTGACGAAACAATTGCTCGGCTCACTGCTGCAATTGCGCAAGAGCAATTTCTGCTGGTGCATACGATCAATACACAGCAAATTCTACAGGCACACGGTATCAACGTTCGGCCTGTGAAACAACTTCTCTATTTTCGCCCTGATTATATGGAGAGAGTGCTAAAAGCAAATCCAGCGGCGGTCATTGAAGCTCCGTTGAAATTTGTGGTCGCGGAAAACAGCGCTGGTCTGGTGGCAGTACGTTATATCAGCCCGGTATATCTGTTTGAGCGTTATGAAGGACTGGTGGAATTGGGCGATACGCTGAAACCGATTGTTGAGCGTATCGTAGCGAATATCTCCTGACCTCAGTCCCGATAAGCAGCCAGGTGAACGGTACATCCTGTCATTCGATGTGCCGTTTACCGTTGCTAGGGACCGCGCTTCTCCTGTACAAAATCCAGCGCCTGTTGAGTATTGTCAAAAAATTTCAACATGGGTCGGGACAGGTTGAACGTTAACAGCGTCATGAGACGCATAAATTTATCGTTGCCTGCCACCAATATGAAATTCAAATCGCGTCGCGCCGCGTAGGTCTGGGAGATTTTCAATTGGGTGAAATTTCCCGGAGGCCGACAGGGACGGGTAATATCGACCAGAAGCGCCATCCGTTCGCCCGGCGTAAATGACTCTATACCGAGATGCGCGATCACTTCCTTGTTGATCTGGTCGAAATCAGCGAGACTCAACTCTCCCGCCAGTTCCAGACAAAGAACCCGTTGCGGTATCTGCCAGAATACTCGATACATACTTGTACTCGCTATCTACTTACGTCGGCTGTTCGTTATTGCAACGGGGTTTGCAATTCCTGTACAAACCGCCGCCCATCGATAATAGACCTTTTTGGTCGTCGGCTTGATTGATCTCGGTCAGAATCTGCAAGCGACGCTCATGAAGTTTGTTGGTGATGTTGCCAGTCGCAAAGCCACCGGGTTGAGCAGGCTCTTGACGGCTCCGGTTGCTACGGGGTCATCGGAACGCGCAAAGACAACCGGGATCGTTCCCAATTTGCCGTGTAGGTTCGCGGCATCGCTGTCTGTATTGGTGACAATTGCGTCAACTTTGGCATCGACCATCGCCTGAAGCTGTTTGTCGAGACTGGCCTGAAAATCTTCCATTTTCACGTTTTCAAACGTGGGAATGTTATAGGAGCCATTCTTCCCCTCTACATATCCCGGTTTGGACATCTCGGCGATGAGCGCATCATTACCGATCCAGATCATCAACCCGATTTTATAGGTTTTGTCGGCAGCGCGAACAAAAATGTTTCCTGATACAACCAGCACGATCAGGATGATTATGAAACGGGCGGGGCGAAATTTCATGCTTGTGTTCTCCAGCGTTGGTGGACGATGAATCGGTATAACGGAATGGCTGTTGTGGTACTGTAAAACAGCGGCTGGTATCGCATTTCAAATACAAGCGATAGTTTTTATGAATCGAATTTTGATAGAAATCTAATATAAATGAATGGATTAAGACAAATGATACTATGATCAGGTGTAGACATATTCCGCATTAGACTCCAATGAGATTTCAATGAGGCGAAACGTTCTCAATTTAAATATTAAAAAATATAATTGGTGCGATTATAGGTTTAAACATTTGGTCTGTCAAGCAACCCCGAAACAACCAGGCTTTCAGTGTATATGCAGGGGTTTATATCCCGCCTGTCAGCAATAGAAATACAATGCTTGTTACGGCAGCAACCAGCGTCCCATCAATACGATCCAGAATGCCGCCATGCCCCGGCAATATCCCGCCAGAATCCTTCACCGCGTAGCGTCGTTTGAGTGCTGATTCAAACAAATCACCGATAATCACGCTGATGCCAACGATGATCGGGACAATGACAGTGCGTACATCCAGCCTGCCAGCAACGGCAAAGATAACTATCCCGATAATTGCGCCGGTAATCCAGCCAGCAATTGCGCCTTCCACCGTTTTATTAGGGGAGAGCCTCGGCGCAAGCTTGTGCCGCCCAAATAAGCGCCCGCCCGCATATGCGCCCGTATCTGTCGCCCAGTTAGACATCAACAACGCAAACACCCACAGGAATCCATCGACAGAACCGAGTCGCAACCAGATACACAGCAAGAGCGGCAGACAAATATAGATAACCCCGAATATCATCAGAGGGATTCGGGATCGGTCTGTCCGTACCATCTGCCAGAATTCCCACAGTGCCAGCGCCGCCACAACCGAAATCATCACGATAAACGGAGTGCCGCCAATCCAGATGATAGCAAAGACGACAGGTGCGCCGATGAATCCGGTCAGCAACCGGACGATCAGATTGCGTTCTCGTTTCAAAAATGAACTACTTTCATTCAAAGTCGTCGGAAACCCTGCGACTGCCCTACTGATCGGGGTTTTTTATCGGAATGATATAACCCGTTTGACCCATTTTCGTTATAGTGTACGACTTATGGATTAATCAGGTCAAACTAAATTTTCATGGAGAGAGGATAATGAATAAGATAATTGAAGCACGTAATCAAATTGAACAACTCGTTGCTGGTAGCACTACCTCTCTGGATGAACTCCTGCGATTGCGTGCCAATCTCGGCGAACCGGAAAACATGGTTAACGCCGAGATGAAATTCCCGTCAAAGAAAACCGCAACCGGGCCACTGGTCCAGGTCTACCAGCCTACTACTCCGCGTAAATGATGCGTCACCAGCCACGTCGTTGCCTCGAAGAATCCATAAGTACGACGTACCGCGCCACCCGGTAGCGCTGCCAGCGGTTCACTCGTCGCCCGCCATATTACCTGTTCCAGCTCTTCCAATCGTGTCAGCGTCGCTCCCGGCGTCCCCGGCGGATCAATATCGCTATACTTCCTGCCCGGAAATGTGATCGCCTCGCTTGGCAATCGTGGCAGAATACCCATTGCGATCAGCGCGTGCTGATACAGGATCACCTGATTGCCGATGCGTTCCAGCGGTGCGTCTGTCTGCCAACTCAGACCGAGTTCGTTTAGCCACGTCCAGTCGATCAGGATATTGAGTAAATCCTGCAATTCGCTGGACTCTGCGATTTGTTCGGTCTTGAGTGTCAGGATAAACCCTTCGCGCGTCTTGACCAGTTCATCCAGAATGCGTTGACGTACAGAAATTTGCTCGTGGGTAGGCAGTCGGTTGGGGTCGTTCAGGCTCTCCTGCAAGGTACGGTTGGCCTCGAACGCGATGACAGTCAGCCGCCGGAGGGTTTGTCGTGCTTCGTCGATAGAGAGTAGTTCGGACATTGGGTAACGTCGTCTCCATAAACCAGCTTTTGTGGATTATAGCGCGGATTTTCGTCACCCAATGTATGGGAATAATGACAAATTATCGATTCACTCCGGGGAAGCGGGTTTCGGTAGTGCAGGGGTGAGCGTGTCATAGGTATAAAATGCAACCTCTTTGGGGCGATTCATTTTATAATGCTCGGTCACCTTTCCATCGGGATAGATTGCACGAATAGCGGCTAGCTCTATCATACGCTCCGGCGGTAGTAGAAATGTCAACGGCAATTTGTACGCACGGCTATCCAATTCCCAATCCCCGGATTTTGAAAATTCGTCCTCGGTCATATAGTAAGGAGAGCCATAGAGTGGATAGGTGATAATCGGGGTCAGGAATACATCTGTACCAAACTTCGCCAGAATAATCACAAATCGCCCTTCGCCGATCTTTTGCTCCGATGTGTGCCAAACGAGATTTGCATCAAAATTCGTTTGAACTTCCAGATATTTTTTCGCGGGAACAAAGTCAAAATAATAAAATCCAAAGCCGCCAACGAGAAGCAACGCGCCGACGCCCAGGCCTATTCGCGTGCTGATTTCGGGATGATGCAACACTCGCCCGAATGCAACGCTGATACTATCCGCGCCGAGTCCGGCAAGCAGAGCCAGCGCCGTCACTGCCGGGAAATAGCGCTCGTACACAGGAGGGTCAATCCCCAGAACGCAGGTCACGATCAACACTGTAAACGCCCAACCCAGCGGAATGCACCAGCGCGGGCGTTTCCATACCCCAAACAAAGTGACTGCCACCCCGATCAATAACAACGGCCCGCCAACTACTCCCATCACCGGGGAACCCGGCCCTACCCAGCCAGAACGGTCTTTCGTGACATAGAGTCCATTGAAGCTATTGAATACCTGATCTTTCATGTAATTGATCAAGGTTGACAATCCCTGCGCCGCGTTCGCCTGAAATTGTCCATCTACAAAAATAATCTTGTCGGCGCGGGTACTGAGCGGCAAATTGAAATAGGCGACGAATACATTTTGGGGCAGCACCACGATAAGCGCCGTCAGAGGAATAATCAACAGAGCGCGTAACTGTCCGCTGAGAACCCGTTTTTCGACAGGCGCAGACTTATCCCGCAAGAACTGATAGACAAGATAGGCCACCATCACGAACGGACCGAGCCGTCCGCCGAGATAATACATTTGCGCATGACCGAGGAAAATTCCGCTCAGGGCGAAATCCACAGGCGCGCGACGCCGCAACCCGCGCAGCATGAAATAGATCGCCAGCCCGACAAATAGCGGATCATAGGGCTGATTCATCGCCTGTTTGCTGAAAAAAATGTGAATAACCCAGGGAACAGCGAATAGTGAGGAGAGCAGTGCCACCCGTTTTCCATAGATTTCCCGCCCCAACAGATAAATTGCCAGAATCCCGAACGTTCCAGCAATTGCCGGAGGTAGTCGTGACGCCGCAACGGTATTGCCAAACAGAGCGATAGCAAGCGCGATCTGCGTTGTGAAAACGCGCGTATGGCTGTCGATACCTTGTCCGAACGGAGCATCAACGAAACTGACGCGAAACTGGTATAAGCCTTCTTCAGCAAATTTCGACTCGTCTCCATCGAACAGATAGGGAACTGTGCCGAGTTCCGTCAGGCGGGGAATGGCCGCCAGAAACACCAGAAATCCGATCAACACCCATTCCTTGCGTCGGATAGGCTGGCGATCAATCGGGTATGGTTGACCGTTTTGGGGCAGCACCATCGCAACCAGCGCCAGCATCGACCCGAACCAGAGCAGCGCATATTCCCCGATGAAAGCGCGCGGCGGATATTGCAAGGCACGCAGGGACGCATAGCCGGAAAGCCCAATCGCCAGCAGCAGCCAACCGGGTTTGATATGTATCGCAGTTCGTCCGGCGACTTCCGGTGTAGTTGGTGCGTTGGCAGCATCCATCTGTACCATTGTTTGCCAACCGAGTACCGCAAGTACCAACACCAACCCAAACAGAAACACCAGAAACCCACCGCCACTGAGCGCGCGGGGAGGATCACGCAGGATGATCAACTGTCCACCAAAAAGGATCACAAGGCCGCCGCACAACAGAGCCATACGCCCCCATTCGCGCCGCACAACAGGGATAGAAGGTTGGATAGGAATATCTTGCAGGCGTTCCAAAATGTAGCTCCTTGTGGGGCGAAGTGACCGATATTTTACAGATTCCGGTTGCTTTCAACAGTATTTAGTCGCAGCAATTTCGATTATTCATGCCCCATAGGTTAAAATAGCTCGGATTTTTGGAACGCTCTAAAGGAGCTTTTTTGCATGAGCAATTTGATCATTTCGCAGCATCCGCTGATTCAACACAAGCTGGCGATTCTCCGTAGTGTGGATACACAGCCGATCCAGTTTCGCCAGCTTGTCAAGGAAATTGCGATGATGCTTGCCTATGAAGCGACACGTGATTTGCCCCTGCGCGGCGTCACGGTAACAACGCCAATGGGTGAAGCCAAAGGCGACAAACTCGAAAATGAAATCGGCCTTGTCCCGATTTTGCGCTCTGGCCTGGGGATGATCGAGGGCGTTTGGGAGATGATCCCGGTAGCGGAGGTCTGGCATCTCGGCCTGTATCGGGATGAAAAGACGCTCCAGCCTGTACAGTATTACAACAAACTTCCACCGAAGCCGCGTGTACAGTGCTGCCTGATCCTTGACCCGATGTTGGCAACAGGCGGATCGGCAATCGCGGCGGTGGATGTGGTCAAGGCGTGGGGTGTCCCGTGGATCAAGTTCGTTGGGATGATCGGCGCACCTGAAGGCGTCAAAGCGCTATCGGAAGCACACCCCGAAATTGATATTCACCTCGCGGCGCTGGATGAACGCCTGAACGATATTGGGTTCATTGTGCCGGGTTTGGGGGATGCCGGGGATCGTCAATTTGGGACAGGTCACTAGGCTTTGGAAGAAGTACAGTCTGTTCTCGTAAAAGAAAATGAGGAGAGCCGCAACCTGGCGGCAATCCTCGCGCCGCTGACCCTGGCGCGATTGGTGATCAACGGGTTACGCCGATTCCCGTATACCGTCACGACGCCGATGGCTGCTGCGCTCGGTGTGCCGCGTGCCTCGCTGGAACAACTCTTGTCCTTTCAATTTATGATCGGGCTGTTTTCGCCGTTTGTCGGGCCGGTGATAGATCGCGGACGCAAGCGGATCATGCTGTTCCTGATGGGGCTGATGGTGGTCGGCTGTATCATCGCGGCAGCAGGGCAAACCTTCGGCGCAGTTGCAGTAGCGATCATGTTCGGCAGTATCACCAAAACGCTCTATGATCCAGCCATGCAAGCCTATCTTGGGGAGCATGTCCCATTCGCGCGGCGCGGCTTTGCGATTGGCGTCTCGGAGCTATCGTGGTCAGGTGCGCTGGTGACGCTGGTGGCGCTCTCCGCATTTCTGATTGTATCCTTCGGCCTGCCCGCTATTTTCGTAATGCTGGCAGTGCTGGCGGCGCTGGCATGGCTGATGCTATTTTTCCTGCTGCCATCGGATCAGCCAAAAGTTGCGGTTAAACGCGAGCATGTCAACCTGCGCCCGGCGATAAACCTTATTTTGACCAATCGCCCGGCAATAGCGATCCTGATAAGCGGTTTTCTGATCGCAGTAGGGTTCGATCAATTTCTGATCATCTATGAAGTCGTACTACTCGAAAAACTCAAGTTGACGACGCAGACCATTGGAGCGCTATCGTGGGCGTTTGGCGTTGCGGAGTTTGGCGGCGAAATGGTGATTGTTCTCCTGGCAGATCGACTTGGGAAACATCGACTGGCGATTTTTGCTCCGGCGGCACTGGCATTCGCATTTTTCATTTTGCGACTGGCGATAGGGGTCAATCAAACAGCAGGCATCGTGGCGATGTTTGCGCTGTTTTTTGTGTTCGAGATCACCACCATCAGCCTGACACCGCTGGCAACCGAAGTTGTCCCGGCAGCGCGTGGAATTATGATGACGCTCTATGTTTCGTCGATTTGTCTGGGACGCGGCGTCGGCAACCTGATTGGCGGCGGGATATATCGATCATCGGGGGCAGATGCGAACCTCACTTTGGCGAGCATCTTTTTCGTCGGCGTTGCTGCCCTGATTTTCTTTGGCTATCGAAAATATGAATCTGCGAAAGAGTCGTAAAGTGCAAATTCGAGATTTGATCCCAAACGATCACACCCTGATTCAACAAGTCGCGGAAATGCTCATGGATGGGTTCGGTGAACACTGGCCGGAGGCGTTCCCAACGCTGGAGGAAGCGCTCGAAACCGTCCATGAATCCTTTGAGGAAGAGAAAATCAGCCGGGTTGCCATTGATGAGGATAACCTCGTGCTGGGCTGGATCGGGGGATTGCTATCTTACTCCGTTGTCTGGGAGTTACATCCGCTGGTTGTTCGTCCCACCTTGCAGCGCAAGGGGATCGGGCGGGCGCTTGTTGCCGATCTGGAAGCGTTGGTCAAGCAGCGCGGTGGTTTGACATTGACGCTTGGCTCTGATGATGAAGATGGAATGACGACGCTATCCGGCGTTGATCTTTATACTAATACATGGGATCACATCAAAAACATCAGGAACCTGAAAGGGCATCCCTACGAGTTTTATCAGAAGCTCGGCTATACCATTACGGGCGTTGTGCCGGATGCAAACGGGATCGGCAGACCCGATATTTTGATGTCGAAGCGACTTTAGTCAATTCCGGGAAAACAAATGAATGCTGAACAACTCCGTCAATATCTGATTGAACATGGTTTAGAGCGTATTGCCGATGCGCTGGTAAAGATTGCACGTCCGGGAATACGCATCCACACCCACCCGGCAACGGAAGAAGAGATACCAGTTGGTAGTTCCAAAATGGGAGGATTGCCGGATTTGCCTGTGGGTACGGACTGGCCTGTATCAGGTGTACCGATGGCGTTTATCGGACAATTCAATCTGGCAGAAGTGCATCCATTTGATCAGGAAAACCTGTTGCCGGAATCGGGCTTGCTCTCGTTTTTCTACAAAGAAGACATAGAACTTGATCCCGAAGATGATTGGCAGGATGATTGGTGTGTTTTGTATTTTGATGCCGATCCGGTGCAATTTGTACGTCATCAATATCCGACAAATTTGGATGAATACTTTTATTACCATGCCTGCAAAGTTTCGTTCGAGGTCGCACTCACGTTACCAGAAGTTGATTTGCCGCCGATTGCCTCAATTGGCTTGACCTTCTCGGAGCGAAACGATTTGATTGGTCATCTGATTTATATCAATGAAAATCTGAACTTGTTTGATCTTAACCGTCCGGTTGGTCAGCCATTTGAAATGGTAGATCAACTATTAGGCTATGCGATTGTGAGGGAACCAGGTCTGTTCGCTTCTGTGGAATATAGAGCTTCACTACGAGCAGGAAATGAAGTACACTCCCGCAGTGATAACTCTGGACATTTAAAGTGGTGTTCATTGCTTCAGGTAAAAGGTTCTGATGATTTAGGTATGGATTGGGGAGGCAGTCCTCTTCAATATTTCATCCGCAATGAAGATTTAAAAAATGGAGATTTTTCGCAAACTTACGCAGGAATATGGTATCTGTAGGGCGCATCAGGAGTAGTGCGCCCAACTCTATAGCACTTCAATTTACCGCGACAGAATATCCGCCAGCGCATAGTAATCCAGATCGGCCTGACGGTTGCCCGATGTAACCTGTTCAATCGGCACAGGGACGATCTGATTACCCTGCAAGCCAACCATCACGCCGCTTTTGCCCTCGCGGAGGCACTCTACCGCCGCCACGCCCATCCGGGTTGCCAGCAGACGGTCATAGGCCGAGGGGCCACCACCGCGCTGGATATGCCCCAGAATCGTCATGCGGACTTCAAAGCCGACAGAATGATTTTCCAGATAGGTAGCGACTTCCTGAATTTTGTGATTCGCGCCTTCAGCAATCACAGCGATGGCGTGATTCTTGCCGCGCAGATAGGCATCTTCCAGCCGGGTAGCGACTTCTGCCAGTTCCATCGGCTTTTCGGGAATCATGGTGATTTCCGCGCCGCCGAGGATACCACCGATCATGGCGAGATAACCGCAGTTACGCCCCATCACTTCGATCAGGAAGGCGCGTTCATGGCTCGATGCGGTATCACGCAGACGGTCTAGCGCATCCAGAATCGTGTTCAGCGCCGTATCCGCGCCGATGCTCATCTCCGTACCGACAATATCGTTATCGATGCTGCCGGGGATACCAACTACCGGAAAGCCGAGTTTGTGCAAGGCCATCCCGCCGCGCAAACTGCCATCACCACCGATGATAACCAGACCTTCGATGCCGTGTTCGTTCAGGCGGCGCATCCCGCGACGTTGACCCGCCGGGGTTTTAAATTCATCGTTGCGTGCAGTTTGCAGGATCGTCCCGCCGCGCTGCAAAATTCCGCTGACTTCCCGATTGGTCAGACGCTCAAAATCACCCGCCAGCAGACCCGAATAGGCCTGGCGAATGCCATAGACTTCCATGCCATAGGCTATCGCGCTGCGCACCACCGCGCGAATTGCCGGATTCATGCCGGGGGCATCGCCGCCGCTGGTCATGACTGCAATTCTTTTCATGTTTGTTCCCTGTGTTGTACCAGACCTACGGATTATAACAACGACTGTACGCGCAATTGATAGAGTTTTGAGATAACCTTACGCTGAAAGTCCGGCACAAGAATATTCGTTTTCGTACCGCTGTAACATTATAATGATGTGAGTTCAACTTGTGAACATTATCAATTTGCCCAATCGCTGAGAATTGTCCTATGCCGTGTGTGTTGTATATCGAAGACAATAAAGACAACCGGGCGCTGGTGCGCCGCATATTAATTGTCGAAGGCTTCGACCTGATGGAAGCCACCAATGCTGAGGAAGGGATCGATATGGCGCAGCAACAACGCCCGGATTTGATCCTGATGGACATCAACATGCCTGGTATGGATGGCATGACCGCTACGGCACGGATTCGAGAGATCGAGTCGTTGCGTGATATTCCTGTCGTGGCGCTAACCGCCAACGCCATGCGTGGCGACAAGGAAAAAGCGCTCAATGCAGGTATGGATGGCTATATCCCCAAACCAATTGATATAGATCGTTTCCCGATGCAGGTGCAGCGCTATATCGACGGTGCGAAAGGTTAACCCGCCGTGAATAATGAACTCCAGCACGAACCACAAAATCCGGTAAGTCTGCAACAACGGGTGTTGCGTGCCGAACAACTGATCGCGCTTGGTCAGCGCATCATGGGTACGCTGGAGCGCGATCAGGCACTTCAGGCGGTACAGGAAGCGGCGAAACAGCTTACCTCGGCACATGGCGTCAGCGTTGCGCTGCACACCAGCAAAGAGCCGACCTTATATCTATATTTGCTGGGCGAGGGTCGTCCGGCGGTCATCGAATTTCCCTACGAAGAAGCGGCGCTGCGTTTTGTCTGCAACAGCGGCGAGTCGCTTCTATTAGAGGACATCAGTTCGAGCGACTACCCGGATTATAAGGTGCTAGTACGCCATGCCCCGCCCGATGTCTGGGAGACCGAGCAATCCATGCGCGCGGCGCTTATCGTACCTCTCACAGTAGCAGATCGCATCATCGGGACACTCAACCTGACCAGCGCCAAAGCCTCTGCCTTCACGCCGGATGATCAGGAATTGGCGGAACGCCTGGCGACATTTCTCGCGGTTGCGCTGGAAAACGCCCGACTCTACGCACAAGCAGAGGATCGAATCAGCATTGAGCGCCTGATGAACGAACTCACCGGACAGCAGCAGGGTGATATCCAGACGCTTTTCCTATCGACGCTCCGCGAAGTCGGGCAGACGCTGAACGCGCGTGTTGGTCGGGTGCGCCTGCAAATGCCGACGGTTGAAGCAGTGGATGTTAACAAACTGCGGAAATTATTCGACAGCGGTGTTTTTAGCAAGCGCATCAAAGATGAAATTCGCGCACAGGTTGACGCGCTGAGTAACAGCGCGCGTACAGAAAACAAGGATACATAGGTATGGAACGCCTGAGTCGTTGGTTTTCGCGCCAGCAGTATACAGAACCGATCCAGCGCCAGCAAGCATTCAATACTTTTGCGATTGCGACGGCCTTTATGGTCAGCGCCGTTCCGATTCTGCTGGTGATGATCGCCGTCAGCAATGGGGTGATTACTCCTCAGTTCATCACAACGGCGACGCTCTTTGAACTGTTTGTGTTTGCCGCTGCGATTGCCGCGATCAACCTGACGAGGGAAAAACAACAACCCATCGCGGGACTGGTTCTCATCGGAACGTGGCTGATTATCAGCACCATTACCGTGTTTTCTGTATCGCCGGATTCTCAATATCTGGCGATGTTTATTTTTGGTATGTTGGTGCTGCTGGTGCTATTTCCGCCATTTCTTACCACACAGCGCCCTATTCATGGCGCGGCAACCATCATTGCGATTGTCGAATTTCTGATTCTGGGTCAGCGGTTGCAATTTGAAAACCCTGCGGCACGTTGGCAGTATTACGGTTTTGGACTGTTGCTATTCGGGGCAATCTCTCAACTCAGTTTTCTATTGGCGCACGGTCTGAATGAAAGCGTTTTGAACGCGACTTTCGCAGTATCGCGGCGACTTGGCCTGTTTGAGGCCAGCAACGGCGTCATTCGGCGTATCCTTGCGCGTACCGACCTGAAAGCCCTCATGAATGAAACCGTCGTTCTGGTACGCGATAGCTTCCCGTTGCTGGACACTGTGCAGTTATGGTTAATCGACCCGGATCGGCGCAATGCCAGCCTCGGCGCGGTCAGCGCACGCCAACCCGTTTCTGAACAGGAAACACAGGTTGGTGTTGGCAGCCTGAACGCTGTCGGGCGTGTTGCCATTGCAGGCGAATTGATGATCGTTCGCAATCTGCCCGATGAGCAATCCTATCGGCGCGGCTCGCTCCCGGAAGGGATTCAAAGCCAGCTTGTGCTGCCGCTCAAGGTTGCCGATGAAGTGATCGGCGTTCTGGATTTGCAGAGCCGTGAATTAAACACCTTTGCGGAAAGCGATATTGAAGTTTTGAGCGCCCTGGCTGACCAAATCGCTATCGCCGTCGACAATGCACGCCTGTACGCCTCTACACAAAACAGCCTTTCGGAAAACAAGCGGCTCTATGAACAGACCCGTTCCAGCCTGCGCGAAATTGAACGCCTGAATCAGCAATTGACCGGACAGGCATGGGGCGAATATCTCAAGGCGCGCGCCAATGTGATCAACCACACCTATGATTTCGGGACGCATATGCTGGAGAATTTTGCGGAATGGACGCCGACGCTGCAAAAGGCTTCACGCGGGACTCTGCCCGTTACCGAGGCAACCGGGCAGAGCCGCATTGTGGCTTTCCCAATCATTATTCGTGGACAGGTCATCGGCGCGATGGAATACGAGCTTGACCCGGATCGTACTATCCAGCCGGAACAGATGGCGGCGATTCAACTGCTGCTGGAACGGATGGCGCTCTCTGCCGAAAACGTCCGGCTATTCGATGAAGCCCAGCGTATCGCCCAACGTGAGGCAATGGTCAACGAGATCACCGAACGAATGCAGGGCGCTACCAGTGTAGACGCTACCGTGAATACGGCAGCACAGGGGTTGGCGGGCGTCCTCAAGACTTCGCGCGTTTCTATCCGCATCGGCACAACGCCCACCATTGAAAGTAACGGCAGATGAAAGGCGTAACACCGTGAATGTTTCTCTCTCGAAGCTACTGACGCCGCGTGGCGTTACGAACCCGGCAGATGTAACACGAGCGCGGATCACGCTCTTTTTTGCCTCGTTGTTTGCTGCTACCAGTCTGCTTTCGGCACTGGCAAGCGCAGCCTATTCCAACACACCAGAGGGATTGGTCACATTTTTCCTGACCCTTCTGTTCGGGTTGATGACATCAATTGCGGTGGTTCTCGCACAAACCAGCCGCTGGCGTATTGCTGCGGCGTTGGTCACAGTCTATCTGCTCGGTGTCGGGTTGATTGTGGGGGCGATGTCTTTCCAGACCAGCCTGATGCTGGTGCTTGCCGTGCCGTTGATCTATTTCAGTATGGTATATGGAATACGCGCGGTTGCTGGTGCAACTGCCCTGTTCACAGCCTCTATCCTCATCGGGATTTTCATGCGCAGTCGGGGCGTGGAACTTTTTTTCCCGGCAAAGGTTTTGCAAAACGAGGCATTTAATGCTTTCTTTGTCATTGTCACCCTGCTTGCAAGCGTTCTGGTTCTGGCGTTGCAAATCAGTGAGCAAAACCAATTGCGTGGTTATGCCACCCGCCTCTATGCCCAACTGCGCGCAACTGCCGAAGTTGCGCAGACCACCAGCACCATCCTCGAACTGGATGAACTGCTGCGGCGCACAGTGGATTACATCCGGGATCGTTTCGGCTTCTATCACGTCCAGATTTTCCTGATTGACGAAGAACGCCGTTATGCCGAACTGGTTGCCAGCACTGGCGAAATCGGTCAGGAATTGATCCGGCGCGGGCATCGACTGGCAGTGGGTTCACAATCTATCATCGGGCGCGTGACGCTCACAGGCGAACCCACGATTGCGCTGGATACGGAAGACGATCCGGTATATCGCCGCAATGAATTATTGAAAGAGACACGCTCGGAGTTATCGCTCCCGCTGATCACCGGAAACGATGTAATTGGCGCATTGGATGTCCAGTCGACGCGCCCGAATGCCTATTCGCAGGAAGACATCGACAGTCTGAGCATCATGGCGACACAGGTCAGCATTGCGATTCGTAACGCGCAACTTTTCGAGGAACAGCGCCGCGCCCTGAACGAAAACCGCCGTCTGTTTCTGGAAGCAGAAACCAACCTCCGCGAGATCGAGCGCCTCAATCAACGGCTGACCGGTGGTGCGTGGGAAGAATATCTCCGGGAGCGCAAAGCCAGCGTTTTCGGGATTACCCTCCAAAACAACGATCTCCGTGATGATACGGCATGGACGCCGGGGCTGATACAGGCGATTGAACGGCGGCGACCTGTGATTACAACGCGCGATAACCGCCATATTGCGGCTGTCCCTATCGAACTGCGCGGCGAGACTCTGGGCGCTATCGAAATCGAACTTACCGAAAATCTGCGACAGGCCGATTTGCTGGAAATGCTACAGGCTGTCGCCGGACGTCTGGCGCTCAACATAGATAACGCGCGTTTGTTTGAAGAAGCCCAGCAAGCCGCACAACAGGAGTTGCAGGTGAACGCAATCTCGACCAAAATGCAGGGTGTCACGGATATTGATGATTTGCTGCGTACCGTTGTGAACGAACTGGGGCGTACCTTCAATGCCAAACATGCTTCGGTACGACTAGGCATCGAAAATGCTGCCAGCAATGGGAAGATCACCCATGACTAATCGCGCCCGGACAAATATTCCAATTGGTCAGAACTTCGCTATTCGGCTTGATAGAGCGCGTAATCAGGGCTTGCGCATGGTCAACATGGCGCTCCTCATCGCGGGGTCAATTTTTACCGTGACGCTGTTTCTACAGTTCGGGGGCGATCCGGTGGGAAGAATTACTTCACTGGGGATGCTCTCGCTGGCGATTGCAGGCGGGGCTTCACTCTATGCCCAGCAGCAGCGGCGCACCGATCTCGCTTCTATCATTAATGTCTATGGCGTAATTCTGGCATTGTTCTTCTTCTACCTTCCTTTTGGCGTGAATAATATCGCGGCAATTGTGATGGCCTTCCCGGTAGTCCTGGCGGGTGCATGGTTTGGCGCGCGCGGCATCATCATCGCGTCGGTGGTGACAATAGTCATGGGGTTGACACTGCATTTTGTCGATTATTTTAAAGTCATCCAGACCATCCCGATCATCATCCCGGATCAATTGAATACCGGGCCAGCCTTTACAGTGATAGCTGGGGTGCTGGGGTTCACCGCCGTTCTGTTTGCGACCATTCGGCGGCAGCAAGGTAGTCTGGTTGGCGTGATTGCCGAAACGCGCAGCCTCGAAAGCATTGCCGACCTGAGCATTTTGATTGGCGAACAAACGAATCTGAATACATTGCTGACCGAAGCGGTAGACGCCATCCGGGATCGGCTCGGCTACTACTATGTGCAGGTCTTTCTGTTCGACCCGCAGATCAACCAGTTGACACGACGGGCGCTTACCCGAATCGGGCGCGGGAATATCCCGGAGCGCAGCATCGGCGTGAATGATCCGCAAAATGTCATTGCACTGGCAGCGCGCACAGGCCATATTGAGCAGATTAATTTTGATGCGCCCGATGCAAGGCGAACCGAATTCCTGCCAGCGACCCGGACGCAAACGCTGCTGCCACTCAAGCGCGGCGATCTGGTTCTGGGTGTACTGGATGTGCATAGCATCCAGAATGAACCCCTGAGCGATTATCAATTGATTGTGCTGGAAGCATTTGCGGCACAGCTTGCGATTGCGGTGCTGGCCTTCGAGCGTGAAACCGGGTTGAATGAAACCACCAGCGAACGGCGGCGATTGCAGGAACAAAACACACGCCTGACGCGCGAAGTGGATCGTCTGACGCAGGAAGTCACAGACCGGGCGTGGACGCGCTATCTGGCGAGTCGTCCCGGCGGCGTGGTCGGTTATGACTGGCAGAATGGGCAGATTGCCCCCGCGACGGATGTTTCGGTCTCTCTTCAACAAACCTACGGAAACGCGATGCCGTCAGTCGTCATCGACGGCGCGGATCAGGTACTTGGCGTCCCGATCCTTGCGCGTGGTCTCGTGATCGGCGTGATGGAGTTTCGCGCTCCGGCAGAAACCCCCTGGGATAGCCGCAGTCTGGAACTGGCGCGCACGGTTGCGCAACGGTTGTCGCTGACGCTGGATAACATCCGGCTGTTTGAGCAGGCGCAAATCAACGCCAGCCGTGAGTATATGATCAATCAGGTAGCATCGCGCCTGCAATCCAAGATCGATCTTGATGCCCTGTTACGCGATGCTACCGACGCTTTCAATCAGGCTGTCGGCGGAACACAAACACGAATCAAGCTGATCACGCCGGATCAAATCGGAGATGCAAGCTGATGAGAACGAATCGTAGACTCTACCCGTTGGATATTCGTTCGTGGCCTCTGCGGGTGCGCCTGATAGTAGCGCTGTCTATCCTTGCGGGTTGCAGCGTGCTTGTAGGGGTGGTTGGTTTCGGTCTGTTTCGACAGTTCAACCCGACAGCGACCACGAATACAGTAACCACTGTAGGGCTGGTGCTATCTATTGCGGTAGCGTTCAGCGTTCTGGTCACGGTGTTGATAGCCGCAGCGTTGTTTGTATTTGTTGCTCGTCCGCTGAAACAACTCGAACAAGGGATCGAACGCCTCGCCAATGGGATTTATGATCAGCCGATCCCGACGGGAATTGGTACGGACGACATCAATATGACGGCGCGCGTCGTGAATACCTTTGCGACGCAACTGGCACGCGATTTCCAGAATCTGGAAGCGAGCATTGCCCAACGCACCCGCGACCTCGAAGCCGCCCGTGATATTGGTCAAATCCTCTCCAGCCTGCGCGATGTGACTGCTATCTCCAACCGCGTTATTGCGCTGATTCAGGAACGCTTCGCGGATATTTATCATGCGCAGGTCTTCCTGATCGATGATCGCCGCGTCGATGCGGTCTTGCGTGCCAGTACCGGGAAAGTCGGAGAGCAGTTGATCGCACGCGGGCATCGGCTGGAAGTCGGCAGCCGCAGCGTGATTGGGCAGGTGACGGCGCGCGGTGAGCCAGTGATTGCGCTGGATACCGTGAAAGACGCTGTGCATAAGGTGAACGAACTGCTCCCGGAAACGCGATCCGAACTGGCGCTCCCGATGCGCACCAGCGAAGGCATCATCGGGGCGCTTGATTTGCAGAGCCGTCGCGCCGATGCGTTTGGCGAATCGGATATTCGGCTGTTTCAAACCGTCGCAGACCAGCTTTCGATTGCGGTGCAAAACGCGCGTCTCTTCGAGGAATTGCAAGCCCGCCTGAAGGATATTGAAGACCTGAACCGTCTGCTGATTGGCGACACCTGGAAAAGCTATATCCAGTCACGGCGGCGGCGCACCGGGATACAGGAATCGCCAGACAATGCGCTGACACTCCTGCAACACAAGGCGCTCCGTACCGGGCAAATCGCGGAAATGCTGGATGAAGACGGGTCGGTACATTTCGCAGTGCCGATGATCCTGCGTGGCGAAATTCTGGGCGCTATCGAATGGCAATTACAGCGCACCAAATATAGCGAAAACACCAAATTGCTGGCGAAAGAACTGGCGAACCGTCTGGCGCTGGCCGTCGATAATGCGCGCTTGCTGGACGAAAGCCAGCAGGCCGCCAGCCGTGAACAGCTTTTGAATGAAATCAGTAGTAAACTTTCGCAACAGGCCGACGTTTCCCACATCCTGCAAATCGCCGTACAGGAACTGGGGCGTGTATTGCCCGTTTCACAAACCATTATTCGGTTAAACGAGGACTTCTAGTATGTCTTTCAACCGACGCACGCTGTTCAGACCGATAACGCAGCGCTGGAACGGTCTGCCAATCCGCAGCAAACTCGCGCTCTCCCTGATCACCGTTCTGATGCTGGCAATCATCATCATTGTTTTGTCGGTGCGTACTTTCGTCTGGCTCAGTGTGATGAATGTGGCACAACAAGGCGTCACCAACCGTATCGAGGACGCCAACCGGACATTCACCGAAGCCCTGAAAAATTATGATGCAAGCCTGAGAGAATTTGTAACGGGAATGACTCCAGCCGTTCAGGAATATGCAACGGCGGTTGTGTCGACGGGAACTGCTGATCTCACGGTTGCCAAAGTGCGAATGAACACAGCATTGGCAGAGAACCTTGCCAAAAAGCGCGATATATTTGCGGAAGGTCGTTTTCTGGATAACGCAGGTAATCAGATTGCACGCATTACCCGGAATGCGCAGGTGGGGATTTTCAATGTCATCACTTCGGATAAACTGATTAACGAAGGTCAGGAACCATATTTCATCCAGCTTTCGCAGCTTTCAGCGGGCGAACCGTATCTGGTACGAGTGAATACCACAGGTCGATTTGGTGGTACGGCGATTAAATCCGATGTTTTGCTTGAATATGCGATTCCGATGAAAGTTGGCGATAAACCTGCCGGATTCCTCTTCATCGACATTATTGCAACCGATCCCCTCTTGAATGTTGTGGGCGCGGCAGAACTCAACCCGTTGTTCTTCACCGCGATTTTCGATGAAACACGGCACATTCTTGTCGCCAATCCTGCTGGTAAACCCGTTCTGTTTGATCCGAATACGCCGCCCGAACTCAATGAATTTCCGGCAGAAGTGTTCTCGGATAATCCACTTGATTTTCAACTCAATAAAGCCAACACCGGCAACGGCACGACGGATGTTTACCTTTCGACGCGCCTGATCCCGGTACGCACCATCCGCGGGATTCCGAACTGGCGTGTGATCGTCACCCGTGACTATGCCGCTATCGTTGCGCCCGCCGCTCTTGTCCAGAGCGCGATTTTCATCCCGCCGCTGCTGGTATTGCTCCTCGTTTCGGTTGCCACATTCATGATCTCGCGCCGCCTCACGCGCCCGTTGCAGAAAATTTCTGATGTTGCCTTGCAAATCGCCGCAGGCAACCGCGATGTGTTGATCCCTGTCGATAGCCGTGACGAATTTGGGCAGGTCGGGCAGGCGCTCAACGCCATGTCGCAACAAACGACAATCCTGCTGGAAACGCTCGAAACGCGCGTTGCTGCCCGTACCCGCGATATTGAAAATACGGCGCAAATCAGCCGTGACCTTGCCAGCATCCGCGATGTGGAATCGCTGTTGCAACGCGCCGTAGATATTTTGCGTGATCGATTTGGTTTCTATCACGTACAGGTCTTCCTGCTCGATGACAAGCGGGAATATGCCGTTCTACGCAGTAGTACAGGCGAAGTCGGACGGAAACTGCTGGAACGCCAGCACAAACTGGCCGTCGGATCGTTTTCTGTGATTGGGCAGGTGACGGAGAAGGAACGCGCTTTCGTTACACTGGATACGCGCAACTCTGAAGTTCCACACAAATTTAATCCGCTGCTGCCAAATACGCGCTCCGAAATGGCGCTCCCGCTACAGGTCGGCGGACGCTTGATCGGCGCTCTGGACGTGCAGAGCGAACGTGCCGACGCCTTCGACGATAACACGGTGCGCGTCTTTCAGGTGCTGGCAGATCAGCTTGCGGCCTCCATCGAGAATACGCGCCTGCTCACCGAGTCGCAGACCAACACCGATCAGGTGGCGGCGCTTAACCGCCAATTGACGCGCGAAGGCTGGCAAGACTATATCGAAGGCAAGGGCGGCGGGACGGCTTACGTCTACGATATGATGGAAATCCAGGCCGTCGCCCCGGAAGAGGCTCCCGGTGGAGTCATCAATGCCGAAATCAAGGTGCGTGGCGAAACCATCGGCGTTCTGAGCGCCAATGACGACGCAGGCAATATCATCGGCACGGAAGATCGGCGTCTCGTACAGGCGATTGCAGATCGTGTCGCTCTGGCGATTGACAACGTGCGCCTGGTTGAACGTACCCAATCTGCGTTGGCAGAAATTCAGCGTCTTTATCAGGCGAGTCGTCAACTCAGTGCCGCGCCGGACTTGCAAGCCGTTTTCGGGATTGTCGCGGAGCAAATCAGCACTTTTGAACAGGTGCAACAGATTGGCATCTGGCGCTCTGGTCCAGACCCCGTACCACAACCGCAGTGGATGACCTACGTCTTCGATTGGCAGCGCGATCAGACACCAATCGAGCTTTCCGGGCGGCATGTCGCGCTGGATCAATTTCCGCTGCTGAAATTGATGAGCAATCCCAAAGAGCCGCTCATCATCAACGATATTGAAACGATCAGCGAAAGCGAAGCGACTTATCGTTCGTTCAAACGGGCAGGGCTACAAAGCGTCCTGATGACGCCGCTCACAACGGCAACGCGCTGGTTTGGCCTGATGATTATCGCTTCTCCATTGAAAAATACCTTCAACCAGACGTTTGTCCAGTTCGCCTATTCAGTCGCAGACCAACTTGGCATTGCGATTGAAAACCGCCAGTTGTTCGAGGAAACACAACTCGAAGCCCGCCGCAACCGCGCGCTTGCGGAAGCAGCGCAAATCACCAGCCAGATCGGTCTGGCGTTCGAGGATGTTTCGGCCAAACTGCTCCAGGTCGGTGCAGAGGCTACCGTCTATGATCGCTGGTGGTTTGGGCAGTTGGTTGGCGACAGCTATCTGAATCGTATTAGTTCGTTCTTCCCTGCGGACTTCGACCCACAACTGGAAGATCAAATCGACATTGAAAACAATACAACGGCACTGGGCGAGGTCGCCCGTCTGGGAACGCCCGTTATCGTCAATGAGCGTAGCCATCCGAATCTGGAAGGGTTGACGCCAGCACAAACCGAAGCCTTTGGCAAGCATCTCGTGCTGCCGATTCGCGCGGGCGATGGTATCTATGGCGTCCTCATGGTCGGGCGTTCGTTCGTCGATGCTGACCTGAACGATGAAGACTGGCAATTGGTCGGAACCCTGGTCAACCAGCTATCGGTTGCTGCGGAGAACCGCCGTTTGTTTGCGGAAACGCAAGCCGGACGGGAGACGCTCCAATCGGTGCTGAACTCGCTACCTGCGGGCGTTATCGTGGTAGAGGCCGGGACGCGGCAAATTACGCTGGCAAACCGCCAGGTTTCACGATTCTTTGGCATTGATACAGGGGGTCGCACGCCTACATCAGCATTGCTGCCAGATGCGATCAATCCGCGCTCGCCAAAGTTTGCACCCTTCCGTGTACTGAGTAACGGCGAACCCGTCGCCAATGAAAACGTCCTCGTAGATCGCGGTGAGGATGACAAACGCTACTATCTGGTGAACGCTGTGCCGATTTATTCGGGCAGCGAATTGATCGCGGCAGTTGCTGTGTTCACCGATACGACTGACCTCCGCGAATTGGAAGTTGCGCTGGAAGAGAACCTGAACGAAATCTCGCAGATTTATCAATCCAGCCGTGTTCTCAACCTGCAAACCGAAGAAGCCGATTTGTATCAGGCGGTGTTGCGGCAAATGCTGGATTATACACCTACCGAGGCATTTTTTCTCATCCTGCGCGATGAATCGGGAGAAATCACCTCGATTTACCAGAGTATCGACAAGCGAATGGAATTGATCCCGAAACTACCATTCTCTCGCAATCTGCTTCTGGACGATAGCGAAATGATTTCGGATAGTGGATCGCCGATTCCGGGTTCGGGTGATCCACCACTGCGTGCCCTGATCACCAATCCAATGCGTGTTGGCGGTTCGCATCTGGGCTGGCTTGCATCCGGCTATTACCGGGAAGCGACTATCCGGCTCAATGAACAACGCTTTGTGTCACAATTGAGCGATCAGATGGCGGTCACAATGGTGACGTTGCGGCTGGGCAAGAGAACCGCCTTTGCCCTGCGTGAGACCGAAGCGCTCTACCGCGCCACGCGCGCCATCAATTCGGCTAGCGACCTCGATAGTGCCTCGGAAATTATCCGTGAACAGTTGATGCGGTTCAAACCAGACCGGATCGATATTTTCGTTGTAGCAGACCGTACTGTCCCGGATCGTATTGAGTGGAAAGTGCGCTACGAGGCCGAACCGCCTCCGATGCGGGAAACCCTGTTGATCGAGAACTCGTATATCAGCGATACTGATTTACTGGCTTACGCTCCCTTGTTTGTGGAAGATATTTCGCTGGCAAATGAGCGCGAACAGGAAGTTGTCCGGCGTATCCCAAGCCCGGAGAACATTCAGGCACAGGCAAGCCTGCCGCTCCGTACCAAAGAAAATGCGTTGGGGCGCATCGTGATGAGCTTCCACACGCCGCATCACTTCGATGATACAGATCATCAGTTTCTGTTGACGCTGGCAGAACAGGCAACAACTGTTGTGGATAACGTGTTGCTTTATCAGCAGACCAACAACGCCCTTGAAGAAGCGACAGCCCTGTATACCGCCAGTCGTCTTATCACCGACGCCCGGAACAACAAAGACATTCTGAGCGCCATCGTCACCCACGCCATGTCGCCAGATATTACCCGCGCCATGCTCGTGCTTCTGCTCGCCCCGACATGGGATGATCCAGCCGCCTATGTCGAAATTGCGGCAGATTGGTCGCGCGGTGAGGTGATGGTAACGATGGAAGAAATGCGGTTGACCCCCGCACAACTCCCCGTCTGGAAACAGATCGCAACGCCGGATATTATGTACGTGGATTCCGTAACGCGCTCCGATTCACTCGATGATGAAAGCCGCGTCGGGTTCATCAGCATGGATATTGAATCATTTGTAACTGTGCCGCTACAGGCAGGCGGTAAGCCACTTGGGGCATTCCTGATCGCCTCCGATCATGCCCGTGAGCATACCGAACGTGAATTGCGTATCTATAAAGCGCTTGCAGACCAGGCGGCTATCGCACTGGAAAACCGTAGTCTGCTACGGCAAGCCGAAGGACGCGCCCGCCAGCTTGAAACGAGCGCACAGGTCAGCAAGGCCGCAACCTCTACGCTCGAACTGGATACATTGTTGAACGCAACGGTGAATCTGATCAAGCAAACGTTCAAGTACGATCATGCGCAAATCTTCCTGATAAGTGACGACGGCAGAAATGCGGAGTTAAAAGCCTCCACTGGTGAAGCTGGAAAACTCCTGTTGGCGAACAATCACAGTCTGGGCGTTGGATCAGCCTCGGTGATTGGGCGCGTGACGCGCGAAGGACTCCTTTATAACGTGCTTGATACCGCCGATTCCCGCCAGACGCACCGTCCGAACGTTTATCTGCCGAATACGCGCTCCGAGTTGGCGCTACCGCTCGTATCCCGTAACCGCACCATTGGGGCGCTGGACGTACAGAGCAATACGCCAGGAGCTTTCCGACAGGAAGACGAGAAGGTCTTGCAATCGCTGGCAGACCAGATCGCGGTGGCAATTGATAACGCGCGTCTATATGAAGTCAGCAACCGTCGTTACAACGAAGTGCGCTTCCTCTTCAACGTCACACGCACTGCCGCCGCTGTCGAAATCGAAACGGCGCTTACCAGGGTTACGCGAGAAATTCTGGGACAAACCGACTCTCATCTTGCTGTGCTGATGTTGCTGGATCAGGAACGCAAACGCATGATCCTCAACTATGCCGGGAAAGAACACACCCAATATATTATCCCTACGAGCCTGCCCGTAGAACAGGACATGATCGCTGACCTGGTGCGAACCTCAAAACCAGTGCTGTTCCAGGATCAGGCCGAAGGAATGTTGTTTGATGCCAACGACGTACCGAATATGCGCTCTCTGGCGGCTGTTCCACTCGCCGCAGGTGGCGAGGTGGTAGGAATCATTGCGATCCTCTCGGAGCGGCAACGCGCCTATGGCTCGGACACTGTAGAATTGCTGCTGACGCTTTCCAGTACCCTGACCGCCATCATCCAGAATACGCGCCTGCTCACCGACTTGCAGGAAGCCAACCAGCGGTTGCGCGAAGTTGATAAACTCAAGAGTCAGTTCCTCGCCAACATGAGCCACGAACTGCGTACACCGCTAAACTCGATCATTGGCTTCTCCCGCGTGATTCTGAAAGGCATTGACGGGCCGCTGAATGACACCCAGACCCAGGACCTGACCACGATTCACGAATCCGGGAAGCACCTTCTCAACCTTGTGAACGATATTCTGGATCAGGCGAAGATTGAAGCAGGCAAGATGGAACTCGCCCCCGATTTCTTCAAGCTGGACGAAATGATCAAATCGGTCATGTCCACCGCTATTGGTCTGGTGAAGGACAAGCCGATTCGCCTGCATCAGGAAATACAGGCCAACCTGCCACAGGTTTATGCAGATGAGTTCCGTACCCGACAGGTGCTGTTGAATATCCTTTCCAATGCGTCCAAGTTCACAAAACAGGGAAGCATCACTGTCAACGCCTATAGCACCAAAGACGGCGGACGCGATATGGTGCAGGTTTCTGTGACTGATACCGGAATCGGTATCTCCAAAGAAAATATCCGGCGTGTGTTTGCACAGTTTGAGCAGGTCGATAACTCAACCGCACGCGGCGCGGAAGGTACAGGCCTGGGGATGCCGATTGCCAAGTCACTCATTGAGATGATGGGTGGACGTATCTGGCTGGAATCCGAACCTGGCGTCGGTTCAACCTTCAGCATTCTTCTTCCAACACAGGCTGAAGGGCAGATTGTCGCGGAAGAAGCGGAAGAAGCTGATGCACAGGCGATCATGCCGGAACTGGTAACGCAGGTCGAACAGGCAATCACACAGGCCGAGAACCCGCGTCCATTACAACGAATTATCGTAGCAATCGACGATGAACCCGGCATGATCAATATGTATCGTCGCTACCTTGCCAAACATGGCTTTGAGGTCATCGGAACGACCAACCCTAATGAAGCCAACGATTTACTCGTTACCTATCAACCGAATGTCGTTCTTCTGGATGTAAACATGCCGCAGCGGAACGGATGGGAAGTTCTCGAAGAACTGAAGGATCGGGATGAAACATTCCAGTATCCGGTGATTGTGTGCAGTATCGAGGACGATAAGGCGCGTGCCTATCGACTCGGCGCAGCGGATTATCTGATTAAACCCTTTGTCGAGGAAGACCTGTTGAACGCGCTTCGCCGTGTCCAACTGGAACGCACACTGCCGGGTATTCTGGTCGTCAACACCGATCAGGAAGCCCTCTCACGGACTCGTACCGCGCTCACCGCACAGGAAGACGTGTTACGTTATCTGGAAGCGACCAGCCCCGAACAGGCCTATGATATGATTGAAAATCACCGCCCGAACCTGGTGATCTTCGATCTGCGTTCACCTGGTCTGGATATAATCCCGATGATCCAGCATATTCGCTCCAACCTCAACTCAACCGCGTCACGCCTGTTGGTGATTCCGGGTTCACAGCTTTCCAATGATGATCTGGTGACGCTTGCTTCGCAAAACGTGCAACTGGAAACCGGGTTGACAGATGATATGATGATGCCAATGGTACGTATTCATCTTGGGTTGAATGGACACACATGAAATTAGCTGAAGGCATATGAACGACGGGATTCAGCTTTATCTCATTTTCGCGGGGAGTGGCGCGCTGCTTGGGGCGCTGATCACCCCGCTGGTCTATCTATTTAAGCGTCGTATTCCGGCGAATGGATTTTTCGTCGGCTTGATTATCGGCGGAATCGGCAACCTGATTTTGTTGATCCCGCTCTGGCTGTTGCTGCTGCCGCTGGCAACGAGCAAAGCTGATGTGTTTGATATTGCGGTGGCCTATAACATGGGTGTCGGTGCGGCGCTCGGTGAACGTCGGGAAGAGGCGCGTTACTATTTCAGCCAGGTGACACAAGCTGATCCGGTGAACGTTTCGGCATGGCTCTATCTGGCGAATCTCTCCACGACGCCGATGGAAGCATGGAGCTATATCCAGCAGGCACGCGCCATCGATCCGGGCAATCCGGGCGTGATTCAGGCGGTGAATCTGGTCTATCCGCAGATTGACGCCTTGAATCGGGGATAGCCGCGCGAGTCAGTAGGGTAGTCTATTCTATAGCTTTCATTTGTAAATAAAGCGGGTTGGGAAATTGCTCTCCCAACCCGCCAAACTCACCTGACTTGTACTATATGTGGGTGCTAACGCAGTCCGTTGTAAACAGCGGTCATCAGCGTTCCGTCGTCACCATCAAGTTCCCATGCCATCGCACCACCCAGACCCTTCGACTTGATGTAGTTCATCTTCTCGGTGATCGCCGTCGCATCGTCGTATGACCACCATGTCGTACCGTTGTAAATCCAGAAGGCTTTGGTTACCGGATCGCGGAACGACGGATAGCCAAGCGTCTTGAGGTTCTTGTAGTCTTCGATGCCTGCTTCACCATAGGAAGTCATTGCTGGTGCGGCTGCCATCGACGGGCTGCTCTGATACTTGCCATTGTTCACGTTCGGGACGTTCGTCCAGCCGCGACCATAGAACGGTACGCCGATCACCAGTTTGTTTGCCGGGATACCCGCGGCCAGATAAGCCGTGACTGCGTTATCGGTACTGTACGTAGCGGCGACACCGGTTGTCGGGTCGGCTGGATCGCCGTACAGACGGGCGTGGAAGTTTGTCGGGCCAGTAGCCGCCCAACCACCGAAGTAGTCATAGGCCATCAGGTTGATGAAGTCCAGATAGTTGTGAATCTGGTTCAGTTCCATCTTGCTATATTTATCGCTGCCTGCGGGGGCGGCAATTGTCAGCAGATAGGGCTTGCCTGTGGTCTGAGACAGCGCGTTGAGTTGGCTGCGGAATTCTGCCAGCAGCAGCGTGAAGTTGTGTGTGTCTTCGGGGCGATAGATGTTGCCCGTGTTGCCTGGGGCAGCCGGATATTCCCAGTCGATGTCGATGCCATCGAAGACACCAGCAGCTACACCAGGACCACCTTCGGACTCACCGCCATAGATTGGCAGGTCGCCCTTGATGTACAGAGTGATGCAGGAAGATACGAATTTCTGACGGCTGGCGGCGGTGAGCGCGGCATCGGAGAAATTCTTGCTCCATGTCCAGCCACCGAGCGAAATCAGCACTTTCAGATTTGGATACTTGGCCTTGAGTTTCTTGAGTTGGTTGAAGTTGCCGGAAAGTTTGGCATCCCACGCATCCGCGACACCATCGACGCTTTCCGCTGCGCTGAAACCCTTCTGATAGTCTGCCCAACCATCACCATAGCCTGCGCGTGTTTCGATGTAGCAGGTCAGGTCGCCGTCCTTGACGTTACCAAACGCATAGTTGATGTGCGTCAATTTGGCGGCGCTACCGCTCGTGTCAACATTCTTTACCAGATAGTTACGCTGATAGATGCCCCACTGTGCGAAGTAACCAATGGTGCGCTTGCTGCCGGGGGGTGGCGTATAGGTATTCGTGGCTGTCGGACCGCCGGGGGTGATGCTCGGTGGCTGGAAGGTCGCCACTGTATTGGTCGCGGTTGGAGTCCGGCTTGGCGTATTTGTCGGGACGGAATTGCACGGGCCGAGGTCTTCCCATGGTCCCCACTGTGTTGCGCCGGGGGCTTCATTCTGTGTCCACCACTTGGCACGCCATTGATGTCCGTTGTAGCTCACAAGTGAGTTCTGCGTATAGGTTGCTGTCGCGCTCCAGGGGGCTGCCGAGCAGGAACCACCCTGCGTTGCAGTCGCAGTTGGAACAACAGTGTTCGTTCGGGTCGGGCTTGGCCCAACCGTGTTTGTCTTTGTGACGGTAGGCGTGTTGGTTCGGGTTGCGGAAGCGCCGGGGGTCACACCACCATTGGGCGTCCACAATGCCGGGACATTCGGTGGTTCCCATCCTGTAAGTGACGTATGCGCTTGCAAGCAGCGATACACGACGTTGTTATAGGTAACCAGTGCGCCGACAGCATAAGCTGTGTTTGGTTGCCATGCCGGGGCGCTTTGTGCGCTTTCCCGCGCGAGGCTTGGGACACCAGCGATCATCAGAATGATCAGTGCCGCAATTACAAAAAGAAGATTAAGCGATTTTTTCATTGCGAAATTCTCCAACGTAGCGCCTTCTAGCGCCTAAAACACAACGAAATCTATTTAAGAGGGGCGCGATACCAGAAAACAATCTGTATCGCGCCATACCCTGTTTACGGCAGGCTGTTGAGCAGTGTCCGGCTGTTGGTCGAGAACACGGAACCGTTAAACACATCCCAGTTGATCGACCAGGTCATGAGTCCCCGGAAGTCACGATAGCCCGCTGCATTGCGAAGCGTGTAGCTGCCACCGTAACTCTGTCCCTGCGCCAGGTAGCGAACGGCCTTTTCGATGTCTGCGGGTTGCGTATAGCCACCACCTGCCGCATTTGGCGCGGAAGGCAACCCAATCGCCACCTGATCCGGGCGCAGTGCCGGGAAGAAGTTGCTGCTACCACTCGGAGCGCTGAACCCTTGCAAAAGCATCTCTGCCATTGCAACCTGGAAATCGGCAGTTCCCTGTGAATAGGCGCGTCCGTCGAGGCCGAGCATCGCGCCGGAGTTGTAGTGCTGGACGTGGACGAAGGTCAGAATATCGCGGGTTGCGTGCAGCACCGGGAGATATGCACCCCAGGGGCCGCCATAGACACTGAAACCACCCTGTACATTGGCTGTTTCGGGAGCCATCGTCAGCATGAAGTTCGCGCCGAAGCGGTTACGAATTTCACGGATGCCCGCGATTAGATTTGTGACGCCGGGGGAAGTTGGGCTTTGCAGGTTGGAATCGCCATTGCCCAGACCGACAGAGCTACCTTCGAGGTCAATGTCAATACCATCGAAGCCATAATCGGTGATCAGTGCCGACATCGAATTGACGAAATTGTTCTTCTTGGTCGCGTCGGTGATCGAGACCTGACCCTCCGCGCCGCCAATCGAGATGACGACCTTCTTGCCGATGCTGTGCAGGAAGTTAACGTCGCTCTTGAACTCGGCAACGGTCTGTGTAAAGGGCGTAAATGACAGCGTACCGTCTGTACCAACAGGCACAGCGAATGCGATATTGATCACATCCCAGCGCGTATTGACATCACGCAGGCGGATAAAGCCGGAACCGTTATTGAAGTTGTGCCAGTAGCCAACGAGGACGTGACGCGGCAAACCTGTACTTGACGTTGGGAAGGGTGACGGTGTGCGCGATGGTGTGCTGGATGGGCCGGGCGTGACGCTCGGCGGTTGGAAGGATGGGACAAGTGTGTTGGTTGGCGTTGGTGTGCGGGTTGGTGTGGATACTGTGCCGCAAACGCCCTGATCTTCCCACGGCCCCCATTGTGCTGCGCCGGGGACTTCGTTCTGTGTCCACCATTTGGCACGCCATTGATGTCCGTTATAGCTGACAACGTTATCAGCGACGTAGGTTACCGTTGCGCTCCATGCCGGGGCAGTACATCCGCCACCTGTGGTCGGTGTTCGGGTTGGCGTGCGCGTCGCTGTTGGAGGTGCTTGCGTTGTACCGGGGGGAACGGTATTTGTTTTGGTGGGGGTTCTGGTGTTCGTTGCGGAAGCAGCAGGAGTCACGCCGCCATTGGGCGTCCACAACGCGGGAACATTCGGCGGTTCCCAGCCAACGAGCGAAGTATGTGCCTGTAAACAACGATAGACCGTGCCACTATACGTGACAAGGTTGCCCACCGCATAACTTGTATTCGGTTGCCAAGGCGGGGCGCTTTGCGCTCTGGTGGCGAAAACACCGGAGGCCAGCAGAAGGATGAAAACAATGAGGAACGCGAAAAACGATTTAACTTTCTGCATGGCAACTTCCCTTAAATATTATGCCGCCATTGCCAACGATAAATAACTGTATTCTTTGGAGAGCATCAGCGAGTTAGTAATTAACACTAACTATCTGGAAATTTAATGAATTTTACACATTTCATCAATAGTACGGAGGTACTAATCCGCGTAGAAGAGACGTTTAATTCACAACAAATAAGTCACTTTCAGGGGAACGGGGTAAATTATCCAGTCGGCAAGAAATGGTAGGAAATCCACCACCTATCAGACTGTTACTAATCGGGGAGGAACGAATTAACTTTCCATCTATATCGTATATCATAATGCTTCCATAGCTTTGAATCCTGGAAAAATCCTGATTTCTTCTGACGAGTGCAATATGTTTGCTATCAATTGTCCATTCAATTTCGTCTCTCCATTTTCCTGAAAAGAGTGATTGTTCCATCAACAATGACGCTGAGGCGCTATTACTTTCAACAGTCCATAATCTGGTAATTTGTCCATCGCTGATCTCTCGGATAAGAAGTTTGCTGTGGTCTGGTGAAAGAGTTTTCCACTTCTCAGACTGTTGAACAGTCAATGTAAATTGAGCAATCAACTCAGCTTTTGGATTGAAGATTTGATATTCGATCTTTCCATCTTGTGTAGTACGTCGGAATACCAGACCATCAACCAAATCAAATTTAAAAATACCGGGTTCTTCAAATTGTCCCTCGCCAAAGTCCCTGATTTCTCGCGTGCTAATGTTGATCATTTTGGCATGTAAATTGCTGCCGTCTCCAAAATTGACCGCAATCCAGGGATTTTCTGAGGACATATAAAATTGAAATTTTCGGATTTCCATCTGTGTACCTGAGAATGATTGGGTAAACATCAAAGTTTCATCGTTAAAATCATCAACTACCAGAACGTTTTTGCCGTTTTGTTTTGCAGCAACAACAACATACGGTTTAACATGCCAACCAGTGATTAGCTTTGGTGCTGTCAGATTTCTGGCAATCAAGCGCAAGTCATTTCCCTCTATATTCATCCTGTAGAAGTTTTTTGTTTCATTGGTATTGGGAGTAGAGAACAGTATTGCCTGCTCG
>CAYSOC010000001.1:0-47075 GCA_964432445.1 uncultured Anaerolineaceae bacterium | reverse complement strand
CGTGTCACTGATTGTTCTTCTGGATCAAGAATTACTGGAAAAGAAGGAGTGCCGGAATTTCCCAGATAAGCCAGAAAAGCATTTTTACCAAGCAAAGCATGAATCGAACGATGCCAAAAATCACCATTGGGAGTCCATATATCACCGGATACTATATCGACAAAGATAAACTTTATTCCATGATGTACCAACACATAGCGATCATTTGATGATATTCCCATTACAACTACATTTTCTCTCAGATCGGCTTCCAGGATGAATTTTTGTTGATTGCTACCATCTCCATTCATGGCGACCAATGTAAATTTTCCATCGTTGTTTTGCGGTTTGTTTTCTATAGCCGCCAGAAGATTTCCGTTTTTTGCCCAAATAAAACTGCTAAAATCTACGTTTGAAACCGAACCTGTATCTGCATTGAAAAGTTGTCCCGGTGTATAAAGATATTTGCTATCTGCTGACCATTCGGTATCAGGCATTTGGCGGGCTGGAAAAGTAAACGTTTGGAAACTTTCCAAAAAAGTAACGTTCATAGAGGTTTGTTCAGGCTTTTGTTTCAGAAAAACCGATAAAATTCCCAGTTTTTTTCCATCCGGGGAAAGAAAAACACCCATCGGACGAGAAACATCGTGCAGATAGCGGTATAAACCCTGCGTATCCTTGAGATAAAGTTTATTGATATTGGATACAAACGGCTTGGCGAACAGACTATAACGTTTATCTGCTCTTCCAATGTCAAGGGATAATGCTCTCAGATAAAATTCCGGCATTATTGTAGAAGCACTGGTCTTTGAGTCATAGACTACCATGTTCCCTTCTTTAAAAAATATTAGGCAACCCGGATGATCTATATCTGCTGATCCTGCTATACTCCCCAACCTAATTGCACCGCTCAAAACACCCGTCAGGATCAGAGTGATAACCAATAATCGCCGCATAAATACCTTATAGATGAACCCTTCAGCTAAATCCTATCTCAAAATGATGTGAGGAATTGTCAGAATAGGTAAACAACTCGTTTGCCGGAACAATCCACGCGCGATATAGTCTGGAAAACGTTTTATTGCACATATTTTATTAGGGCAACAATGCACAAAAATCCCGTTATTTGCATGGTTGGCAGTTCCAATATCGACCTGATCGCGCGCGTGCCACGCCTGCCTGCCCCCGGCGAAACGCTGGTTGGTTCATCGTTCAGTATGGGCTTTGGCGGCAAGGGCGCGAATCAGGCAGTCATGGCGGCACGACTCGGCGCAAAGGTGAACGTCGTGACCAAAGTCGGCAAGGATATTTTCGGTCAGGATACGCTCAAAAATTACGAAGCACAGGGCATCAACACGCGCTATGTGCTGTTCGATGAAACACGTTTTTCTGGTGTCGCGCCAATCACGGTGGACGATAACACCGGGCAAAACTCGATTGTGATTGTCAACGGTGCGAATGATGGCCTCTCCCCCGATGATGTACGTGCCGCCACCGATGCAATTCAGGAAGCCGGGATTTTGTTGTGTCAGCTTGAGACTCCATTGGAAACAACGCTCGAAGCCTTCAGGATTGCGAAGAATAGCGGCGTCACGACGGTGTTGAATCCTGCGCCTGCACGCGCCTTGCCCGATGAACTCTTGCAACTCACCGATATTATCATCCCGAATGAAACCGAAACTGCACTGCTGACAGGCTTGCCTGTTGAGACGCTGGAGCAAGCCGAAACTGCTGCCAGAGCGCTCCGCGATCACGGCCCGTCCATCGTGATTTTGACATTGGGCGCGCGCGGCGCATTGTTCATCGAAGGTGAACGCGCTCCGGTATTCGTACAGGCGCAGAAAGTACAAGCTGTAGATAGCACGGGTGCGGGAGATGCTTTTGTCGGTAGCCTTGCCTATTTCCTCGGATCGGGCAAACCATTACAGGTTGCAGTAGAGAAGGCGTGTGAGGTTGCTACCCGATCCGTGCTGAAAATCGGAACACAAACGAGTTTTCCACATGCCGCTGATATTCCCGAAATTATGGGATAGGTAAGAGCGTATTCATAGGGGCAAATTTCCTTTAATGCCGGAAGCGTTCATCTTGCCCGAAGGTGCGCTGTAAGCCTTCATCCAGCATCACCTTTGGTTCGTAATTGAGCAATGCTCGCGCTTTGGTGAGGTCGGCGCAAATCCGCGATGAACCGCGCTCCGCAGTCGGAACATAGAGCGGCGACAAATCCTTGTTGATCACTACCGAAATTTTGCGGATCAATTCGTTCACACTGGTTTCGACGCCACTGCCAACGTTGATCACTTCCCGATCAATATTTTCGGCGGTAGCCGCACGCACCAAAGCATCCACCACGTCGTCAATGTAGACGAAATCGCGCGTTTGTTTGCCATCGCCATGTACGATAATCGAACCACCCTTGAGCGCTTGCCGCATGAACGAGGGGATAACAGGTGGGTGTGCTTTTGGCAATTGCTGACCCGGCCCATAGACGTTGAACAAGCGCAAACTAACCGTTGTCATCCCCCATAAAATGCCCGTCGTGCGGACGTAATATTCGGCAGCAAGTTTGCTGACGGCATATGGACTGCGCGGATCAGGCTGCATATCTTCTCGCAGCGGTAACGTTGGCAGATCGCCATAAACCGCGCCGGAACTGGTCAGGACAATCCGCTGAACTCCTGCATCGCGCACCGCTTCCAGAACGCTGACCGTCCCTCCCACATTGACCGCATTGTAATCACGTGGATAGAGGGAGCTTTCCGCAACACTGATGCGCGCAGCCACATGGTAGACACACTCCACGCCGCCGAGTAATTTCCACAACAGGGGAATTTGATTGACATCGCCTTGTGTAAAAGCAACCGAAGGGTGCAACCGTCCGGCATCGCCAGCGCTCAGGTCGTCGATAACGCGGACATCATGCCCTTCCGTGACCAGTCGATTCGCCAGCGCACTACCAACAAACCCCGCGCCCCCGGTGATCAGGATTTTCACAGTTTTTTGCCTTTGGTGGCGAACTTTGCAGCGATTTCGGTGGCAGTCATGCGAAACGATTCTTCAAGATAGGGAAAGGCCAGCCACGCATTCATCAAGCCAAAGACAAGACCCGTCAATGTGCGGAACAAAGGGGTTGTCTCGCGGGCAGCCAGCAGCGCCAATGTTGGGATATTTGCCTCACTTAATAACTGTGAACCGCCATCGATCCCGATGGGTAAAATCCCAAGAAAAATATATAGCCAGAGTGGAACCGGGCGCAGCCGTCGGCGTACATAGGGGATACCATAAATCAGCCCGCCAATGAATATTGCGCCATAGATGGCAATATCGCGCTCACAAAGCGCCATCTTCCAGCCCATGCGTTCGTTACCAATAAAATTGCGTGAAACTTCCATGACCATCTGCGAGAGTTTGGTAAAATCCAGATCGCCCGTGACCTTCGTCGCAGTCAGTATATCCGTTTTATAGGCTTCGATGGGTTTCAATCCCGGTACATGCGCGGCCTCACGCGGATAGAGGGGTTGCTCCCCAAAGAGAAACCACGTCCGAAAGGCGAATTGATGGCAAAGCGGACTATAAATGGTATAGATGGTATAGGCTGGCCCGCGCAAATCCAGTTTCATCAGAATAGGCGCACTTATCGGTAACCCAACATAGATTCCGATGATGAGCAAAACGACGCGCAGCCAGCGTTGCGAGAGATTGAACAGCCAGCGATTCATCCGCACGCCGAAAGTATCCGAAGAATTCAACGATTATCCCTTCCGATCAAGGATTATTTTGAGCCTCGATTCTAGTCCGTCCGGGGGAAGTGCGCCATAGACGATCTGGTGGATAATCCCTTCTCGATCCACAAAAAATGTAGAAGGCGCACCCCTGACCCGATAACGGCGGACTGTGGTTTGGTCGGGGTCAAGCGCGATAGACAAGGAAATCGGGTTATCCACCAGCCAAGCCCGTACCGTTTCGATATTTTCTCCCATATTTACAGCGATGAACTGTACTTCAGGATATTTTCGTTGCAGTTCACCCAGCATGGGCAATTCAAAAATGCACGGACCGCACCATGTCGCCCAGAAGTTGATCACTGTTGGTACTTCTGGACGATGGAGGAAAGGCCGCTGATCCAATCCCAATATGCTAAAGGAGGGCGCAACGGCTCCAACTTCTGGCGCAATCGGCAATCCATTTGGCAGATAGCCAATCGCAGTTGCACGCGCACGATCTGGCAAGCCTGCCGCAACAAGGACTGCAACAGCGGTACAAAAAGCCAATATTGCCAACAGGCTTTTGAGGACACGCACGCTCATCACGGAATCGGGAGCAGCGTGCGCCCTTTTTCAACATCAGCGCGAATCTGTGCTACAAGCGCATCGATCCCGCCAAATTTTTGCTCACCGCGCAGGCGTGTTACAAATTCCAGTTTGAGCGTCTCGCCATAAATCTCACGATCAAAATCGAGTAGATAGGCTTCAACGCGCGTCCCTGTACCATTGAAGGTTGGACGCTCACCGATATTCGTCACAGCGCGGAACTTTTCACCGTTGAGCGTGGCATAGCACGCATAAACACCATTTGCCGGAACGACTTGTTCCGACCAGATTTCCATGTTTGCGGTTGGGAAACCAATGGTGCGCCCCCGGTGATCGCCATGAATAATCTTGCCTTCGAGGGCATATTGACGCCCAATCCAGTGATTCGCCATCTCGATCTGACCAATGAGCAAGGCTTCACGGATTGCTGTGCTGCTGATTGCCGTCTGCTCACCGTTACTCAACAGGTCTACCGAAACAACCTCGAAGCCTTTGGCGGCTCCCTGTGCCTGAAGGAATTCGAAATTTCCTTCACGCTTGTAGCCAAGCGCGAAATCCGCCGTTACCCACAGACTTTTCATGTCCAGATTTTTGATCAGGCTGTCTACAAAATCGGCGGCGCGCATATTGCGCACCTGTTCATTGAACGGGTGCGTAACCACCAAATCAACGCCGAGATCGCGTAGCAGGCTGGCCTTTTGCTCCGGCGTGGTCAGGTAGTAGCGCCCTTTCTGGCCTCGTATGACCAAATCCGGGTGCGGGAACAAGGTCAGCGCAACAGAGCGACGGTTGGCTTCGTGTGCGCGTTCCACCAAATGACTGATCAGATATTGATGCCCACGATGGACACCATCAAAGACGCCAATCGTCACAATGGACGGGCGATCAGGTTGTGCATTGTTTAAATCGTAAATATGAAACATTTACTCTCACCAGAGATCGGAGAAATCATCATGCAGGATTTTATCCGGTTTACAAGATACTCGGCCTCTTTTTGCTGAATCCAATCCGCCAGCGCGTTGATGCCCATAGCGGTCTCAGGCGCGAAATACTTTGACAGGTTGCAGGTTCACATCCTGATATTTCCCGATTCCAATCAGGTTGTCGCGTGAGTCATAAACGCGCATTTCGTCCGTTTTATCAGGAGAACCATTATTCAGAAATGCGGGCGGTGCGCCGATCCGATCCGATGGAATCCCTTGTCCACGCATGAAAAGTGCGGATTGGATGCTATCCAATTGCACCGCCGACAGATGGCGCAGGGGCAAGTGTTCGTCGATTACAAGTTTCGCCCATGTTTCTTCTTTCATTGCTTTCTGCATCGTCTGCCAATCGATGGGTTCGGAAAGCGTACCAGATGCAACACGGCGCAGATTGGTCAAATGTCCACCGACACCGAGCATTTCACCAAAATCGTGTGCCAGACTACGGATGTATGTTCCGGCACTGCATGTGACCTCGATCACGGCCTGAGGCCAAACCCAGCGCAGAATTTCCAGTTTATAAATTGTGACCGGGCGCGGCTCACGTTCCACCTCGATGCCTGCCCGCGCCAGATCATAGAGGCGTTTGCCGTTCTTCTGGATAGCGCTGTACATCGGTGGGATTTGTAATATATCGCCGCGAAATTTGGGAAGGATAGCTTCGATGTGTTCCTGTGTGATATGCGAGGCATCATGCTCTGCGGTGACGTGTCCATCGGCATCGTAGGTATCGGTTTCGACACCAAATTTTACAGTGGCATTATAGACTTTGGTGGAGGCCATTACATATTCACTGAGGCGAGTCGCATAGCCGAGGCACAAGACGAGTACCCCTGTCGCCATTGGGTCGAGCGTCCCTGCATGTCCGATTTTTTTGATACCTGTACCGCGCCGCACTTTCGCTACAACGTCATGACTGGTCAGACTGGCAGGCTTGTCGACGACGAGAAAACCGTTGATTGAATCTGTCATTGTTAAGGCAGAACGCCGAAGGGAATCCGGCGCATAGCGTAAATATGCTTGAATTAAGCCAACTTGCTCATTTTAAGCGATAAGCCCGAAAACATCAACGCACAGCAGGAAAGGATCGAGGGGATTTAGCAGCGGCGGACGGGCAGAAGCCCGTCCCTGCAAATGAAGGGGAGAGACGCCAATAATGGCGTCCGGTTTGTCTTTAACAATACCTTGTTTCTACGGACTCTTTGGCTCCAGTACCAGCGTATTTTTCGCGTTGGCTTTCACCTTATCTACGCTCCACCACATCGGGTTATATTGCAGCAGACGCCACTTATCGATCTGATCCCGGTAGTGTTCGCTCAGAGGATGTCCGCTCTGTCCGGTGGAATGTATCCATTGGCTGCTGTCGAAATCCGCGAAGTCGATGATCAACCGCATCGAGGGATGTCCGCGTGTGCCGTAGTTCGGATCGCTGGTGTTCCAGCTTGTCGCGTTCACCGCGTTGTTCGTCCCGCTGGTTTCGACAGGCCCACCGTTCACCAGACTTTCAATGGGGCCGATACCGCTCTGACCGAGTGGATTGCTGACAAATTTCGTGATATGCAGTGCGCCCCAACGCCATGTCTTGTAGTCGTTTCCAAATTTTTTGCTCAGTTCGGCAACGGCAGCACTCATAGAGGCTTTCAGGATGTCGTCGCGCGTCTCCTTCTTATCCTTTGTGGTGGTATCGTCCCAGATGGCGTTATCTGGTTGTTGCAACAATGCCAGGTATCCGGTCATGATCGGCGTTCCGCCGGGGATAAACCCGATGTTATCCTGCCATGTGAGCTTGGTCAGGTTTGCCCAGAATGAACCATAGAGCGCGGCTTGCCCGCTATCCATATTCATCTGAAAATCCCATGTCTTGAGCCAGTCGATCATGCCAGCGGGGAGGTTGCTACCATAGTCCAGTTTGAGCAGATACGGGACTATTTCGGCTGCCGACCCGTTATAGTTGTCCGTTTGAATACGCTTCATACTATCGACGGTATGCTTGGCTTGTTCCTTGATCATCGTCTCGATACGTTGCGCGCGATAGCCATAATCCCACTCGTAGCTGATGGTGTAATCGGAATCCTTTCCGAATTTATCGCCAAGCAGCGTTGCCAGGCGTTGATAGTAATCTGCCGGGACAACTGCGTTGTTCGCCGTCGTGATGTATCCACGTTCCGGGTTATACGAACGCGGCAGATAATCGAACGGGATATAGCCTTTCCAGTCATATTTCGTGGTGCTGCCATCAATCGGCGTTTTGCCGTCGTGACCCGCTGCGCGGATCGGGATCATTCCCGGTGTTTGATAGGCGATATTGCCGTCTATATCGGCATAGATGAAGTTTTGCGAGGGCGATCCGAATGTTGATAGCGTCTTGCGGAAATCGTCATAGTTTTTGGCGGTATTCAAGCCGAGAAACGAACCGAGTAGATCATACTTCTCTGTCGTTGCCACCCATTTCATAGCGAGTGGTTTGCCAAACTCCTTTGCGCTTTCCGAGACTTCCGTGATGATCGGGCCGAAGCGCGTCAGGCGCACGCGGAGTTTTTCGCTTGGCGATTTATCTCCGAACCTGATCTCCTCCTCAATTACATTCATGACTTCGGTTTTGCCATCAACTTCATATTTTGTATCGTCGTTGGGATCGGTTTTGATAATGTATAAATCTTCGGTATCCGGTCCGACATTGGTTACACCCCATGCAATCCGCGCGTTGTGTCCGACGACCACGCCGGGGACACCGGGGAAGGTATAGCCCGTTACGTCATAGGGACACTGATCGTTAACTGTCTTGCAATGCAGCCCAACTTGTATCCAGATCGAGGGCATTTGTACCTGCAAGTGTGGGTCATTATTCAATAGCGGTTTGCCAGATTGAGTTAGTTTGCCGCTGATCACCCAGTTATTGCTGCCGATACCTTCATCGCGCCCGAAACCCGCTGCGAAGTTCAGCGCATCAATTCCACCAACAACATTTGTTTGTATGTCACTGAAATCAGCGCGTACTGCTGCTATAGAGGATTTCGGGGTGAGTGCGGCAGTGGCAAGTTCCTTCGGCAAATCTTCGGTACGGAGGATCGTTGGGCGCAGGTTGAACGGATAATCCGGGGCGTAGAACGTATCAACGGGTACTCTATCCCCCAACTGCTTGTATAAATCGGCGCGATCCAGTTCCTCGCCATAGTTGCCACTCAGCGACCACGCCATTACCTTCGCCCAGGCGACAGAATGCAGCGGCTCCCAGTTTTCGATAGGGATATTGATTCCGCGAATCGCCAGAATCGAGTATTCAACCGCCAGATCAGCGCCAGATTTCCCGCCAATGTAGGCATTCACGCCCGCCGCATAATCTGTCAGTACAGATTTTGTGCTATCCGCGATGATGCCCATATCGGCCTGCGCCGCGCGATTCCAGCCCAATGTGCGAATAAAGCGATCATTGTTCAGCGCAGATGTATTTTTGCCAACCAGTTCACTGATACGCCCAAGCCCGGTGTGACGGTTGAATTCCATCTGCCACCAGCGATCCTGTGCAGTAATATAGCCCTGTGCCAGGAACAGATCGTGTGGCGTACTGGCGTAGATATGGGGAACGCCCGCCGCATCCCGATAGACTTCCACCGGGGCGCTCAGTCCGCTCACCGCCAGTTTTCCATCGACCTGTGGCAGCGGGCGACGTAGCGTGGTGTAGACATATGCGCCACCTGCACCTGCTACCAATAAAACAATTACTAACAAAACAAGCACTATTCTTAACAGCGTTCTCATGCAAAATTCTCCAAATTTTCGAGGGGTAATGGGAAACTATAGCGCAATTGTGAATAATTGTCCTGAAAGATTGACGCGCGCACAGGCTATGGTAGATTAAATCGAAAACCATAACGCGCGACGTATTGTAATCAGGAATTGAGGATAGCTAATTGACAACGAATATACCGGAATCAGGTACGCCCGAAACACCGATCACATTACCTGCTCCTGCTCCCGAAACCCCTCCCGAAAATGTTATTGTAGTCAGCCGTTCGACGGTATATTACATCACAACAGCAATGCTGTTTTTCATCGCAGGCTACGCGGTAGCATGGACGGTCTTTTCTACCACTGCGGGCAATATCGCCAAAGAAGTGCGCGATGCTGCCATCTCTGGTGCAAGCATAGCAATCTCTACCGAAATGGCGCGGAATTTCTCGCCAGAAACGGGCGTCCAGCCAACCGCAACGCCAATTCCGCGACAGCAGATCGATCCGGGGAACTCGCCCGCATGGGGACCAGCCAACTCCAAAATCGTCATTGTGGAGTTTTCAGATTTTGAATGCCCCTACTGCGAAGTCTTCTATGGCGACGGCTATCAGCAGTTGAAGAAACGTTACGGCGATAAAATCCGTTTTGTGTACAAGGATTTCCCGCTACCGCAACACCCGAACGCCTATCCTGCCGCGCTTGCTGCCAACTGTGCTAACGAACAGGGCAAATTCTGGGAATACCACGATGTGTTGTTCCAGAACCAGATCAACCTGTCTGGTACAGCGCTGGTTTCCTACGCTCAAAAAGTCGGGGTGGCAGACATTCCCAAATTTGAGGACTGTTTCAAGACACAAAAGTATAAAGCCGTTGTTGATGCCAACATTCAATATGGACAGTCGAAGTTTGCCGATGCAACGCCGACGTTCTATATAAATGGGCAAATTGTCAAAGGCGCACCACGAGATTTTGAGCAGCTTGCCCAATACCTCGACTATTTGCTGCAACAATCCTGATATAATGCCCTTACAAAAGGGACAAGATAGATATGCAGAAAATAGATGTAGCCATTTTGGGCGCTACGGGCGCTGTGGGACAGCGGTTTATCCAACTGCTCGAAAATCACCCCTGGTTCCGTGTTGCCGAGGTTGTTGCCAGTGATCGCAGCGCGGGCAAATCCTATGCCGAGGCTGCCAAATGGGTTTTGACCGGATCAGCCCCGGCAGATGTTGCCGGGTTGACCGTTTTGCCACTCGATGCCGAACTCACTTCGCCGGTGGTGCTTTCCGCGCTTCCGGGCGAAGTTGCCAAAACGCTGGAACTGGAACTTGCGGCGCGCGGGCATGTGATCGCCAGCAACACCAGCAGCCATCGCATGGCAGAAGATGTACCGCTTCTGATCCCGGAAGTGAACGCTGATCACACCGGACTGATCGAAGTGCAGCGCCGGAATCGCGGCTGGACCAGCGGCGCACTCGTCACAACGCCGAACTGCACCAGTACCCCGGTAGTGATGGCCTTCGCGCCTCTTGTCAAATATGGCATCAAGGCGATGAACGTAGTCAGCCTCCAGGCGGTCAGCGGTGCAGGTTATCCTGGCGTCTCCTCGCTGGACATCTATGATAATGTGATCCCATATATCGGCGGCGAAGAAGACAAGGTAGAGACCGAACCGCGCAAAATGCTCGGTGCATTCGCTGGAGAAAAGATCGACTTCCTGCCGACGGCGATCAGCGCTGCGTGCAACCGTGTTCCGGTGATCGATGGGCATATTGTCTGCATCTCGGTCAGCTTCGAGAACAAGCCTTCGATTGAAGAGATTCGCGCAGACTGGGCAAGCTATCGCGGGCATGAAATTGTTCAGAGCTTGCCGAGTGCTGCCACTCCTATTCTGATCTACAACGAGCAGCCGGATCGTCCGCAACCACGCCGGGATCGTGACCTCGTTCACGGCATGGCAACAGTGATCGGACGCCTCCGCCCCGATCCGCTATTGGATTACAAGCTGGTCGCGCTGGCACATAATACCATTCGCGGCGCAGCAGGTGGCGCAATTCTCAACGCGGAATTGCTGGTTGCACAGGGCTTCGTACAGGGTGTTGAGAATCCGCTGGCAGTTGCCGCGCGCTAGATAAATAACTGGCTCAGGGGCATCAGGCACTTTTTCCTGATCCCCTGCCTGATGCTCGACAAACTTCTCAATTCAGTTCCAACCCCATCAGCCGCCCGAACCCATGCAGATTATTTCAACAGGTTATTGAAGCAGGGCAAACTGCGGGCGTTAGCGTTCACTCCCATGTCTCCGATAGGAATCAACACTGGGTTTCGATCATTCGTGGTAACATCAACCTGATAAAGATTCCAGTTCAAGTTGCCCATATAGAAATAAGCGTGTGTTCCCCCAATTGCCCAGCATGGGGACGAAATCAGATTTCCCGTATATTGACCGGAAGAAACCAGCGCTCTGCTCCATGTTCCGTCGGCACTAATAATCGCAGTGGTGTAATCATTGTTGCCTTGTCCATAGAATTCATAGTGGCGAGTTATAAGCGCCGAACCATTGGGCGATGGGTAAATTTCCTGCGTTCCGATCCATTGGTAGGGGTCACGGAAAATCTCCAACCCATACAATTTGATTGGCAAAGGATTTGATGCTTTGAATCGACCATCCGACTGATAGCTTGCAATACCAATATTTTTGCTGCTATTCTGCCACCAGTAACTGAAACATTGAGCGTTCCGGTGATACACCAGACGTGCAATTTTGGACTGCTGTTCTCCGAGGAACTCTACATTACCTGTGCGTGGGTCGCGCGCTTCCAGGCGCTGCCCCTCTTTGGTGCTGGTGACATAGGCTAGAGAAATCGGAGCTTCTTTATCCTTCCAGTACCATTGCACATCATGAATATCCTGCAAGTTATCGCCAGCGCTCCGGCGGAGCGTGCCATCTTTCTTCATCCACGTAATTTGCACGGTGCGCCGTGCGCCCTTGCCGACACCCCATGTTACGGCGACCCACTCCCCGTCCGGCGACCATGAAGGTTCTCCAGTGCTGTTCGCGCCGCTAATGAACGAGATAGGCGTGCTGTCTCTCCTGGTCAGGGCAATATTCAATTTGCCGTCTACAAGTTCAAAAACCGGATATGGCAAATCGGGCGTATCCAGCGTTGCACCCATCTGTCGGTTCGATACATTGTAGAACAGCGGTTTCCCACCCAGACCACGTGGGAATAACAGTGTTTTGCTGTCACCGAGCCAGGTCACGCGCGGCATATTGAATGCTTCGGCGCTCAGGGGAATGGTGATAAATTCGTTGATCTGCGTTCCATCAGCGCTGAAGACGCTGTAATACCACGTGTTGGCAGCTTTGCCCGACCATGCCATCGAACTGTAATATTCAAACAGCAGGTACTTCCCGTCTGGCGACCAGATCATCCGTTGAGCGGGAGATAGATTTCCTTCACCATCGGGCGACCAGACAAATTCGGGCTGAAAATACCAGTAGAGCATGGATGGCAGTGTAAAGGTCTGAGAGAGATAGGTGGAATCGGTTATGTTGAGTTTGGGTGAGCCGTTTCCCTCAAATTCGACATAGGCGCGCGAATCCAGATATTCGCTCCACGTGATATAGGGGCGCGATTTATAAGTTGAGGGAAGTTCGCTCAGAAACGGAAAATAGGTATAGATATTTCGGGTTGGAACAAGCGTCGGGCGTGGCGGCATAGTCGGAGACGGTGCGGGAAATAAACGGGAATTTGTCCAGAGCGAAAGCCCAAGTGCGCCGATGGCAACCAGCAGGCCAATACTCTGCAACATAAACATCCAGCGAAGCCGGGAAGAAACGTACTCTCCACCTGAATCACGCTTCAGTTTCATTGGGAAAATCTCCTCTGTCAGCCAGCCTAACGAGAATTGAATAATTACGCCGGACGGTTGCTTCACAGTTGCCTGACAATCGACGGCTATCACCTTACAACAGGCTGATGCAACAGTTTTGTGCCTTCTCCGTCTTTATCATTAACAATGCGCATTGTTTGGAAAGGAACTTTCGTTTGCAGGAAAATTCGGAGCAGGAAATCCGGCTGATGCTGCTGGCACAGCGCGACCCGACTTCCTTCGAGTTGATCTATGAGCGCTATGTGGATCGCATCTATCGCTACTGTCTGCGACGGTTGAGCGATCCCCGCGAGGCCGAAGACGCGACCAGTCAGGTGTTCACGCGGGCGTTGACGATGCTTGGCAGCTATCGCGGCGGCATGGTGAGTGCGTGGCTGTTTCAGATCGCGGCAAACGCTGTGACAGATTATCTGCGCCAGCGCCGACCACAGGTTTCGCTGGATGATCTGGAGATCGCCCACCATGCGGAATCGCCCATTGATCAGATCGTCGCGGAAGAGGACATCGAACGGATACGGGACCTGCTCAAGGAGATTTCGCCAGAACAGCGGGAACTGCTCGACCTCAAGCTCAGTGGAGGCTTGAACTCCGAAGAGATCGGGCAGGTTGTCGGCAAGAGCGCTACTGCCGTGCGTTCGATTTTGCATCGCGTCCTGCGGCGATTGCACCATATGTATCACCACACAGAAGAAAGCGAGGTACAGCCCTGATGGATAACTTCAACAACACCAACCCTATTTCCGACAATCCCGATGAAGCTGAACTGGCGCTGTTGTTCCTCGATCAACTTCGTTTCAATCCGGATAGTCCAGCCCCAATCGGGCTTGATCCATCCTTCGCGGAGACGCTGCGGCGCATCGTTCGCGCCATGCCGCTAGACACCCTGAGTCGTGCCGCCAAAGCCAAACTCTGGCGAGAAGCGCAACTTCGGGCGGGTGTAGCGCCGCGTCCTTCCTTCTCTGGCAATGGGAGACATAAAACTGTGATTCAAACGGGAATACTCAAACCCTTACCGCACGTAACCCCGCAACGGCGGGATCGTCGTATCCTGACTGCTGGATTCAGCACGTTGTTAGCTGCAATGCTGGTGCTTGCCATTTTCGGGCGCTTCTTCCAGCAACCGTACAACCGGGGACAGGGTACAGCTACCGTGAACCCGGTAGCTATCGACAGCTTTGCCTATCAGACGACACAACTTGCGCGCTACCTTGTCTGGTCGCCCGATGGTACGCAATTTGCCTCTGTCGAAAGAGAAAGCGATCTGATTTCGCTGTTTGACCGAAAGGGCGGTTTCCTGAAGTCGCTGATCGGACACAGCGGACGCATCAACCAGATCATGTGGTCGCCCGATGGGGAGCAAATTGCTACCGCAGGCGATGATAAATCTGTTCGGCTGTGGACATCGGGAGGGCAACCGGAGGTGATTCTCGCCTCACACAGTAACCGCGTCGATAGCGTCGCTTGGTCACCTAATGGCAGCATCCTCGCGTCGGCCTCCTCGCTGGATGGCACAGTTCAATTGATGACGCCAAAAGGGGCGTCGATTCGCACTTTCAAATTCAGCCCGACCCCCGGCGATGGCCTGACGACGCTCTACTGGTCGCCAGATAGCAAATTGCTTGCTGTGCATTATAGCAGTGGAATGAGCGATATCTGGACGCTCGATGGTCGCATCAGTGCCTCCTTCGATAGCCTTGATATGCAGGCAAATAATATTGCGTGGTCGCCAGATAGCCAGCGTATCGCACTGGCGACGGTCAAACAGGGATTGCAGGTCTATTCGCTACAGGGAAAACTGGAAAAGACGCTCTCCACGCAGGCGATTCCCGGCGCGTTGGGAATCCTCCGCTGGACACCGGATGGACGCTATATCGCCGTCTCGGACTTCATGGATAACGTGCTTTTGTGGGATGTGAACGGGGGCAAATCCTATACCCACAAGATCAAAACAAGCCTGTTCGATATGGCCTTTTCGCCAGATGGTACGTTGCTGGCACTGGCGACACTCCGTAGCGATGGATTGGGCGAAGTGCAGGTCTTCAACCGCCAGATGCAGGATGTATATACAGCGACAGCTTCCCTCACTTCCAAAAATGGAGTACGGATCGCATGGTCGCCAGATGGACAGACCCTGCTCACCAAATTCGATAGCGATGGAGTGAAATCAATCGTCTTCGATCCGCAGATTATCCAGTCTGCGCGGAAGATAACGCCAATTTCTCCTGCTCAGGCATCCGTACCCGTTACTATATCATCTTCTGCACAACCGCCAGAAACGACGAACGATAAACCGTTGAAGCTGGATGAAACTGCACAGGGCGAACTCACCCGCAACCAGATAGAGCAGACTTTCTCTATGAACACGGATTTCGAGGGGCAACTGCTGATATTGCTGCAATCGGATGACTTTGCGGTAAATCTATCGCCACAGGTCATCTGTAGCAATGGCGGCGGTGGTGGCGGCGGTGGTGGCAACGCGACAGGCGGCAGCAAGCTGATCAAACCGCAGATCGTCGCTGTCTGTAAAGATGGTATGGTGCGCTTGACGGTTGGCAGTATCTCCGGGACGGAAACGGGCAAGTTCAGCATCACCACTCACAAAATAACCGTCGAAGCTATCGAATCGGGCAAAGCTATTGAAGCCAGCATCGATCAAAAGACGCCTTATCATTACTACACCATGTCAGGGGAAGTGGGCGATCTTGTCCATATACAATTCACCTCGGCGGAAAAAGATAAGGTGATGGTCACTACGGAACATATCTATCCGGGGCTGCCGTCAGAAGTCATCACAGGGGATTTGACCAGCAACGCCCTTGTGCGTGAATCTGGTCAGGTTGGGATATTGGTTTCCTCTGCAACCGCTGGATCAGGCAGCAAATTCAGCTTGACCCTGACGCGCAAGGAAGCGCTAGCGTTGACCAGCACGCCGCAAACGGTCAAACTCACAAGTACGACGAGTAGCGTAGCGTTCCGTGTCAAGGGTAGCGCAAAGCCCGTGTTGCTCAAGTTCAAGGGATTGGGTGGGACAACCAGCGCCAATGTCATTCTTCAACAGATAAATACCCCTGAGCCATCGAATGTTTCCGGTGGCGGTGGTGGCAGCGGAGGGAGTGGAGGAGGCGGAAATGGTGGCGGTGGTGGCGGAATGCTGCCACCAGTCGCAACGCTCAATGTTACGGCAACGGGTGAGCTTTCGTACAAGGTATCGCTCTCCCCCGACCAAACTTATATCCTCATCATTGATCGCAACGAAGACATAAAAGACACGCTCGATCTGGAAATCAGTGCGGAATAAAACGCGGGCAGGGGTGGGGAATCCTCACCCCTGTTTTTTCTTCTTTGCGGGTTTCTTCTTCGCTGCGTTTGCCGCGCTGATTTGTGCGGCGCGTTTCGCCCATTCGATCAATTCGTCGGGCGTATCCAGAATTTGTGCTGGAACCTCATAATAATTTTTGGATTCCTTCCACGCGCCCGCCCCCAGTTCGGTGTAAGCCTTACGCGATTCTTCATCCGTTTTGAAATACAGCTTATCAGCAATCACGCCGAAGATATGCCCGTCATGATACAGTCCATAGCCGCCAAACATGGCGCGTTTGGTAAAATATTGTAGCCCTGCCAGTTGATCGAAAACGTGTTTGCTGAACTGGTCTTTATCCATGATATTTCCTCTACGCTCAATTATAGCTTATATGAAACATTTGTGCGATCTTGCAAAGCCCTGTTTTTCTTCGTACCATTGCGTGAAATAATCACTGGACATCGCACTATGTCAGATTGCTGGCGTCTCCTCCTTCATTCAGAGCAAACAGGCGCGCGTAACATGGGGATTGATGAGTCTCTGCTGGAATCCGTTGGGGGTGGGGATTCTGTGCCAATCTTGCGTCTTTATGCGTGGAATCCGGCCTGTCTATCACTTGGCTATGCACAACGTTCGCGCGATGTTGACTGCGCACGGTTACAGGCGCATGGCTGGCATCTGGTGCGCCGCATGACTGGCGGGCGTGCCATCCTGCACACCGACGAACTGACCTATTCGGTGACGCTTCCGCTGGCACATCCGCTGGCGATAGGTGGAATTATCGAGAGCTATCAGCGGTTGAGCGCGGCACTATTGCGCGCCGTCACCCAAATTGGATTGAATGCCAATGCGGATCGTCACACGGAACGGCATGGGCAGCGCCCCGGCCCGGTTTGCTTTGAAGTACCATCGGATTATGAGATCACCGCAGGCGGCAAGAAACTGATCGGGAGCGCACAGGTACGCCGCAAAAATGTATTGCTCCAACATGGGACATTGCCGCTGACCGGGGACGTGACGCGCATTTGTGACGCATTAGCCTTCCGGGACACGGAAACCAGAGAAGAAAACCGTGTGCGTGTCTCTGAACGCGCGACGACGCTTTCCAATGCGTTGGGGCGTGTGATTACTTATAATGAGACGGCAAATGCCTTGATCGAAGCCTTCCGTAATTGCTTCGATATTGAATTTCAGTCATCTGATCTGACCAGCGCAGAGCAAGAACGCTCCGAAGCGCTCACCGCGCAATATGCCTCCGATGAATGGAATCTGCGCGTTTGATCCTGCTTTCTTTGGACAAATGTCATTTGAAGTTTTAATGTCGCCCTAGTATCCTTTGGATTATGGTAATCCACACGCGCATTCGACTGAGAATAGTTGCCGAACAGACGATGGTCTTTGCGCTATCGATCTGGTTGGTATTGTTTGCGCCGCTGTTTTGCCAGTTTCACGGTCTGCTGATGGACACGCACGCCAAAGCAACCACTGCACATCATCACCATGTCGAGGTGCTATGTGGCGAGGTGACACAGCCTGAGCCGCCCGCACCGGGTGCGACCCTGTGGAAGGTTCACCAGACAACGCCGAATACAACCATGATGGCGAGTCTGTATTTGCTGGCGCTCCCGGATAATGCCGCATTTGCTCCTGCCAATCGCCCGGCGCGGCTTGCATCTGTGATACTCCTCCCGCCACTTGACCCGGATTTACCCGTTCCCAAACAGCCGCCGCGCGTCCTTTGATTCAAGCACTCTAATCGGTTTCCTTACATTTTTATTTACTATCTAATGGAGTCTGGATCAATGAACACCGGAAAAACCGTTCGTCTATTCGCGCTGCTTGCGCTTCTCTGTGCCGTTTTCGCTACCGTTCCGCGCGCCGCTTCTGCCCATGAAGGCGGGCCACACCTGCGTATTGCCCATCTCGCGCCAGCGGCAGGCGCAATTGACGTATATGTCAACGATCAAGCCGTCCAAACCAATGTGAAGTACAAGGACGTGACAAGATACAAAGGTGTCGATGGCAAGGAATTCAAAATCACAGCAGTAGCGGCAGGTGGCAAGCCTACCGAATTGCTCAATAAAGAGCCATTGATGCTAAAATTTAATGACATCGTTCACGGGAATTACACCATTGCGGCAGTTGGTTCGCCCAAAGATGGCACGTTTGAACTGATTGCCTTGCCCGAAGACGCCGTACAACCACCAACAGTGGCAACTGGCGCGGCAAAAGTCGGTACGCTGGAGATTAGCGGTGGATACGCACGTCCGACAGTGAGCAGTGAAGAACACCACCATGACGACGCGCAGCCAACCGCAGCCGCAACCCCTGAAATGAAAATGAACATGATGGGGAGTGTCAGCGCGGCGTATATGAAGATTACCAATTCGGGTGATCAGGCAGATACACTGGTGAGCGTGACAGCAGATGTTGGCGATGCCCAGGTTCACGAAACCGTCGTCAAGGATAACGTAGCCTCGATGCAGGAAGTCAAAGCCGGGCTGGAAATCCCCGCAAAAGGCAGCGTCGAACTCAGGCCGGGGAGCTATCACATCATGCTGATCAACCTGAAACGCGACCTCAAGGCCGGAGATGCAGTCAAACTAACGCTCAAATTCAAGTCTGGTACAGAGATCGCCGTAGATGTACCAGTCAAAGCGCCAGATGCGAAATAGGAGAAACAATGGGCAAAAAATGGTTATCCTTGCTCATGACGCTGGTCGTACTGGTTACCGGGTGTTCCAGCCCTGCTAAACCGACACCAACCCAACCGCCGGAAGGCGTTACGCCACTTGATCCGCCGATCATCCTGAGTGAAGTCTCAATGGTAGATCAGAATAACGCGGCGTGGAAGTTGAGCGATTGGAAAGGGAAATATGCCCTGTTCACCTTCGGCTATACCCATTGTCCGGATGTTTGTCCGATCAATCTGGCAAACTTCAAACAGGTCAAGAACAATCTCGGTGCGGATGCACAGTTGAACTATGTCTTTGTTAGCGTTGATGGTGAACGCGATACGCCGGATGTATTGAAAAAACATCTGGCGATCTATGACAGCATCTTTCTTGGTCTGACCGGAGATGCCGCACAGACCGCCGCCATCGCCAAAACGTTCAATGTCGTCTACAAGCTGGAAAAGACGACGCCGGATCAGAAAGAATATAATGTGACCCATTCGGCATCCTCGTTCCTGATGGATAAAAAAGGCCAACTTGTACGTATCTACAGCTACGGCACAAGTCCGGTCACCATCGCAGACGACATCAAGAAGATGATGCAAGGATAACAAAATGATGCAAAGGGTGTCTCGCATAACCGCTGGTCTATCAATTGCACTGACTGTCACCATGTTCGGGGTCGGGTTTGTGGCGTTTTCGCTGTTCTCTCCGAATGGAAATACGTTCAGCGCGACGCTTGACGCAACCTCGCTCTATGGGACAGTTTGCGCGGTAGCAAGCGCGCAGGGGACACCCTTTATCTGGTCGGTGTATGGCACACCTACGCCCACGCCGACCCGCATCCCGCGCAATACCGCCAGCCCGGAAGACATCGCCCGGTTGCCAGATGAATCGAAACTGGAAACGCCCTATGCGTTAAAGGTTGGGAAGACCGATCACGGCAAAATGTTATACGATGGCGTCGGGCAGTGTGCCGCCTGTCACGCAGTTACGGATAGTGCAACGGCATTGGTCGGGCCATCGTTGGCACATATCGCTACGATTGCGCGATTCCGGCTGGCTGGCGTCTCTGCGGAGACATATATCCGCGACTCGATCCTCTACCCAAATGAACATCTTGTCGATGGCTATACAGCGAACGTCATGCCGCGTAGCTACATGCAAAACATCTCGCCACCAGAGATCGAGGATTTGGTGGCCTACCTGTTGACGCTGAAATAACCGTGAACCGCGTAGATCGGATGCTCGGTATCATCCTCGAATTGCAGGGCGAACGCTGGCAACGTGCCGAAGACCTCGCCGCGACATTCGAGACAAGCAAGCGGACTATCTATCGGGATGTGCAGGCGTTGCTGGAATTGGGTGTTCCGGTGGTGTCTGCACCGGGTCGGGGTTATTCGATTATGGCGGGCTATTTCCTGCCACCGCTGAGTTTCAGCACCGACGAAGCGACGATGCTCCTGCTCGGCGCAAGTGTGATGCAGCGCAGTTTTGACGCCGAATTTCAGACTGCCGCGCGTTTTGCAGCACAGAAAATCGAAAGTGTGCTGCCTGCGAATCTGCTGGAACGGGTGCAAGAACTCCGAAATAGTATCTTTCTCTATCCCTCCAGTTCGCTTTCAGTTTCCGATGCAAGCCTGCTGCAAACCCTGCGGCGTGCAATCCTGCGCGGCAGCCGGGTCAGGTTCACCTATCATACGCGAGGTGATGGGCAGAGTAGCGAGAATATGCGCGAAGTTGATCCTTATGGCTTGTTTTATGTCGAGGGCGCGTGGCATCTCTATGGCTATTGCCATTTGCGCCTGGATACGCGCAACTTTCGCCTTTCCCGGATGGAAAATCTCTCGATTCTGCCACAAGGATTCCAGCGTCCCGAAGGTTATACTCGTGAAGCAGCGCGGCGCATGAACGAAACCCGGACGCTGATTGCCTGCCTGCAATTCGATCATGAGGCTGCGCGCTGGGTGAGCGAAGACCCGTTTTTCTACATTGATCAGCGCACGCCGAACGCCAATGGCCTAGAAGTCACTTTGCGAATACGCCACGAACGCGACGCCTTGAACTGGATTCTGGGTTGGGGACATCATGTACAGGTGATTGAGCCGGAATCGTTGCGGGCGCTGGTTCAGGATGAATTGCAAGCCACCTTGAAAAATTATTGAAGCTGTTCCTTTTTGCTTGACAAAACTTCAAAACGGCTCTATCATGTGAAACGTTTCCGTGAAACGCTTCACTACAGAATATTATTTATGAACCGAAAATCTGTTACGTTAAGAGATGTTGCAAAATTAGCAGGGGTGGGGTTGAGTACGGTTTCCTATGTACTCAACGGAGACGAAACGCATGTCAGCGCCGCCACGCGCGACCAGATTCTGGCGGCAGCACGACAGTTAAACTATCGACCTAATGCCATTGCCCGGAGCATGGTCAAACGGAAAACCGCTACTGTCGGGTTGATTATCACAGAACTCCAGAACCCGCTGTTTGTCCCGGTGACGGTAGGCGTCGAGGAATCACTGCGCGCCGAGGGTTATCACATTCTGCTCGCCAGCGCAGACAATATCGAAAACGAAATTGAAGCGATTGAACTCCTGCGGTCACAACAGGTGGACGGATTCATTTTCATGTCGCTGTCGATGCGGTTTCCGACAGAACACCTGCAACAACTAAACACGGCAGACGTTCCTTTTGTGGTGATCAACCGCGATTTGGGTGAAGAAAAATATCATCAGGTGCAATTCTATGATCGTGGTGCTGGCAGAGACGCTGCCCAACATCTGATCAATCTTGGTCATCATCATATTGGAACGATCACTGGTCCGTGTAAGGATAGCGCACAGATGCCGCGCCGCCGGAGTGCCGTGAATCGTCACGAAGGATGGCTTGAGGCTTTGACGAGTCATGGTCTGCGGATTAATGAAAACTGGATTGTGGATAGCGATTACAGCTATGAGGGCGGCTATCAGGCGATTTATCGGCTTTTGGGTAAGGCTGGACATGACTTGCCGACGGCGCTCTTCGTCGCCAATGACATGATGGCGATGGGGTCGCTACGCGCACTCTCCGAACGCGGTGTGCGCGTGCCACAGGATATTGCAGTGGTGACGATTGGTGATCCGCCTTTCGCGGCGTATACCGCCCCGCCACTTACGACCCTGGCGCTTCCGATTGTGGAAGCTGGACGGGTCGCCGCCCGGATGCTGCTGCATTGGATTCATCACGGCAGACCAGAGCAACCTCAGCAGGTTGTGCTGGATTACAACCTGATTGTTCGTCAGTCATGCGGGGCGCAACTCCGCTAGTCTGGAAAGAGGGACTTGAATTTTGAAATTCGAAAGGAGTGTCGAAAAACGATCTTCCCGAAAGGGCAATCCTGTTTACTTACTTTCACATTAGAGGTGTATTATGTCACGTCGTTTTTACCGTATTAGCGCATTGTTTATTGCCATACTTCTTGTGGCTTCGTATGCCGGAACCAAAACCAGAGCCGCTGCGCCCATCGTGTTACAGGTTGTAGATGTTGGCGGTCAGCTTCGGTTGGTGCGCGGGATGATCGATAACTACGTAAAGGCAAACCCGGATAAGGTTTCCAAAGTCGAATACATCACCGATACCGCGCCGAACCTGCCGGGGCGTATCAAGGCGCAGATCGATGGTGGCAAGATCGATACCACGCTGGCGCTGGGTGGCTATGATGCCGTTTCCACCGGGTTGGATGCTGGAATCTGGGCGCAGATTTTGCCCGGTTCTGCTGATAAGTTCCCGAAACTGGATGATAACTATCAGCCTGGAGCCAAAGCCTATAACGATCTGGCGAAGGGTTACGCGATCTGCACCGTCTATTCTCCAAGCGGTCCGATGATCGAATACGATCCATCACAGGTCGAGAACCCGCCCAAGACAATTGACGATCTCAAGGCGTGGATCAAGGCCAACCCGAACAAGTTCTTCTATGCACGTCCGGCGAACTCCGGGCCGGGGCGCAGCTTCCTGATGGGTTTGCCCTATCTGCTCGGTGACAAAGACCCGAAAGACCCGGTGAATGGCTGGGAAAAGACATGGGCGTTCCTCAAGGAAATCGACGCTTCCATTGAATATTATCCATCCCGCACAGGCGACGTTATGACCGAAATGGGCAATGGCACGCGCGCCATGACCCCCGTCCAGATTGGCTGGTATATCTATCCACGCGCGACAGGAACGGTCCCGCCGGAATATAAAGCAACGGTTCTCCAGAACACAACATGGGTTGCCGATGCGCAGTTCGCCATGATTCCGAAGGGACTGGATGCGGATCGTCAGGCTATCGCGCTTGACCTGATCGCGTGGATGTTGAGACCCGAACAGCAGGCCATCGCCTATGATGAAGGCTACTTCTATCCCGGCCCCGCCGTCAAGAACGTTCCGCTGAGTCTTGCGCCTGCTGCCAGCCAGAAGGTTGTCAATGATTTCGGAATGCCCGGATTTGATGATATGCTGAAAGATGTGAAGCCCGTTCTGCCGCTTGATCCAGCTGGTCTTGTCGCGGCCTTCAACAAGTGGGATAAGGAAATCGGGCAAAACAAGGTCAAGGCTGCACCAACGGCTGTCCCGCCAACTGCAACAGCAGCGAAGTAATCTTTCGGACGGATTGATTTTTGTACCCGGCGCTAAAGCACCGGGCTATAAACAATAGCAGAATGGCTTGTGAGAATAGTTCGCTTGATCTATAAAACGAGCCTGAATATAGGTCGAGCGAATTGTAATCTACCTCAGCGGAAAATTGATCATAGCCCGGTGCTTCAGCGCCGGGTCTGGAAAATTTTAAATTGTTCGTGCCAGATATTTAATTACACAAAGAATCGTCGGAATCGATCAGCTAAAGAGAGTTTTGCAAGATGGAACAAATACAAAAATTAGAGATACGGCAAATATCGCGCACCTTTGGCAAAACGGCAGCGCTGCACAGCTTCAGTCTGGATGTCAGCGGCGGAACATTTGTCAGCTTATTGGGGCCAAGCGGTTGCGGCAAGTCCACCGCATTGAACTGCATCGCGGGATTGCTCGATCTTTCTGCTGGCGAGATTTTGCTGAACGGCAAGCCGATTCAACAACTGCCGCCAGAAAAGCGCGGTTTCGGTATGGTCTTCCAGAATTACGCCCTGTTTCCACATATGACCGTTCGGCAAAATGTGCAGTATGGGCTGGATTTGCAGCCTATGCCACGCTCCGAAAAAGAGAAGCGCGTTCGCTGGGCGCTGGATTTGGTGCAACTGGACGAAGCCGAGTTTGGCAACCGCTACCCGGCGCAACTCAGCGGCGGTCAGCAGCAGCGCCTGGCGTTTGCGCGCACGATTGTCCTGGAGCCGAGCCTGCTCCTTCTGGATGAACCGTTGAGTAACCTTGATGCCAAACTGCGTAATGAGATGCGTATCGAAATCAAGCGTATCCACAGGCAATTGAACCTCACAACGCTGTACGTCACGCATGATCAGTCGGAAGCCATGTCGCTCTCTGATGTAGTAGTTGTTATGCGCAAAGGGCAGATCGAACAAGTTGGGAAGCCACAGGAAATTTACGACTGTCCGAAAAGTCTATATGTTGCGGATTTTATGGGCTATTCCAACCGCATCCCGGTAAAGATTCACGGACGCGACAGGAATCAATGGATTGTTGATACGCCGCAGGGAAATGTTTTGCACGCCACCTCGACATGGGAAGGGGCGATGGAATGGCAACCGGGGCAGAGCGTAGTGGCTTGCAGCCGTCCTGATGATATGACGCCGGGACAAACGGTAAACCAGCTTTCGGGGATCGTCCATCTGGTGGATTATGTCGGCAAATCGTTTGAGGCAGTAGTACGGTTGGCAGATGGTTCGCAGTTGATCATCAACAGTCCGGTGGCACTGGAACTAGAACACGATGTCAGTTTCGGCATTCCCCCGGAGCGTTTGCTGTTATTCCCCGCCGACCCCGATATGAAGACGCGCGGGAGATAAACCATGCTGAAAGCGATTGTTCCAGCGCGGTGGCGCGGCAGCGGCGAATATGCCCTGCTCCTGCCCGCTTTGATTCTGGTCGTTGCAATTTTTATTGTGCCGTTTCTGTTTGGCGTCAACCTCAGCCTGCATAGTGGGCCTCGCGGCGAGGGCGAATTCACGCTGAATAATTACATCAATTTTTTCAATGATCCCTATCTCTCGCAAAGCATCTGGATCACGTTTCAGGTCGCGCTGCCTGTGAGCATCTTTACGCTGGCGGTCAGTATCCCGATGGCCTACTTCATGCGGCACGGCATCCGCTTCGAGCGTTTCATTACGACGCTGCTCATTTTGCCGCTGACGCTTGGCAACGTGCTGGTTGCTCAATCCATGTTGATGTATTTTGGGCCACAGGGCTGGTTCAATCAGGCACTCCAGGCATTCCAGTTGATTCGACAGCCGTTACCGTTGGTGCATAGCTGGATCGGCGTGCAGATCGCGCTGTTCATCCTGAATTTCCCATTCGTGTTCCTGATGGTGCTGGGCTATATGTCCGGGATCAGCCCGGATTTGGAGCGTGCCAGCCGGATGCTCGGCGCAAGTCATTGGCGCACCTTCTGGCGCGTGATCTTCCCGCTGACGTTGCCGGGGGTTGCTGTCGCTTTCTGCCTGAATTTTGTAGCCAATTTCAGTGTCTTTCCAACGGCGGTACTGGTTGGACGCCCTGATGATCAAACGCGCGTACTTTCGATCATGTCGTGGCGCTCTGCCTATGAACAGAATAACCTGCCACTGGGTACAGCAATTGCGCTCACGATGGGATTTATCGAATTACTCGTGGTGGTGCTAGTGCTGTGGCTGCGGAATCGTGCCACGCGCGGCGCTACGATGGGTGGCGGAAAGGGAGCCTGAAATGCAAACAACACTTACAACATCAAACACTGCGGCAAAACCGTTCCGTCGCGCGCTGCATCTGGATAAGATTATCCTGCACACGCTGGTTTATCTCACGATTGGTTTCTTCGTCGTCAATATCCTGTTGATGGTCAGCACAGTTGTGATCGATTCCTTCGCGGAACGGTGGTTCAGGACGTTCCTGCCACCAGCCTTCACCACCCGTTGGTACACCGATCTGGGCAATGATCACGATATGATGTTGCTGCTCGGCAATACATTTTTTGTGGCGATTGCAACAACGCTGGTGGCGTTGGCGGTTGGCTTCCCGGCGGCTTACGTTCTGGCGCGGAAATCGTTCCGGCTCAAGGGGCTACTCTCGGCGCTGTTTCTGCTGCCAATGCTGATCCCGCCGCTGGTATACGGCATTCCCGTTGCTACGCTGGTAATCCGGCTTGGCCTCGGCGGTACGCTGGCGGGCGTGATCCTGATTAACCTTGTCCCGATCACTCCGTTCATCATTTTTGTGTTGATGCCATTTATCGAGCAGATTGATCCATCGCTGGAAGCCGCCAGTCGGATGCTTGGCAGCGGACGAATGCGCACCTTCCGGCGTGTTGTGCTACCGCTGGTTGTACCTGGTTTGCTGGCGGCAGGTATTTTGGCGTTAGTGAAGACATTTGCAGCATTCGAGTTAACCTATCTGGTGGCAACCACAGGCGGATCGCAGACGCTGGCCGTTGCACTCTATGGCGATGCCAGCGGCGCGGGCATTCGGCCTCACCAGTTCGTGAACGCGATGGCGGTGATTTATATGCTGACTACGATGTCGCTGGTTGGGATTTCGCTATTTTTTGTGAAGCCGACCCAATTTGTAGTGAGTATCAAGAATCGCTAGGGAACATTTACCAAGGATGCCGGGGTAAGTTCCGAAATACTCCGGCAGCCCGCTAGCCCCATCGTCAGGTCAAAATCTGCCTTGAAATTGCGCAATAATTCGCGCACCCCCGCCGTACCCGCTAATGCCAGTGCATACACATACGGACGCCCGATGCACACCGCCTTCGCGCCGAGTGCCAGCGCTTTGAATGCGTCTGCACCGGAACGGATACCACTATCGAACAGGATTGGGATTTGCCCGTTGATTGCCTGTGCAATCGGAGGTAGCGCATCCAGCGTACCAATTGCACCATCCACCTGTCGCCCGCCATGATTCGAGACGACAATCCCGCTCATACCATAATCCACCGCTTTTCGCGCATCGTCGGGGTGCAGAATCCCTTTCAAGAAGATGGGTAGGCTGGTATGTTCACGCAGAAACGCCAGATCATCCCATGTCAGCGAGGGGCGCGAATAGGTGTTGATAAACTGTGTCACTGCGCGTAATGCTCTGCCACCGCTCAACCCACCGGGATAGGCGCGCGAGAGTTCCCGCAACATCTTCAGTGTCGAGAAGGTCACGCGCCGCCGTCCGCTGCTGGCTGGCACGCTATCAAGCTGTGATTGAAACACCGGGTCAGTCACATATTGCGCAATTCCCTTGCCGCGTAAAAATGGCAGGTAGGCCAGATCGAGATCGCGGGTGCGCCAACCGAGCAGGGTTGTATCCAGCGTGACCACAATCGCGCTGCAACCGCACTTTTCCGCACGCTGCACAAAGCTCAAAATCAGGTCATTGGAGGTACTCCAGTAAAGCTGAAACAGGCGCATCTGATCGCCCATTTTTGCGGCGCAATCCTCCATCGGTTTTGACGCCTGATTAGAGAAGATCATCGGGACGGATTCTGTGGCAGCCGCCTCCGCAACAGCGAGATCGGCCTGCGGGTGTGCCAGTTCGAGGACGCCAATCGGAGCGATCAGGAAAGGGCTTTCCAATGTACGTCCGAGAAATTCAATCGAGGTATCACGCTTGGATACGTCGTTCAACATATGCGGGACGATTCGCCAGCGCTCCATCGCGCGGCGGTTGGCGTCCATCGTACCTTCCAGCCCTGCGCCACCTGCGATATAAGCGAACGCTTCCCATGATAAGACTTGTTTTGCGCTATGTTCCAGACTGTGAAAATTGGTAGGGATGAGGGAGCGTTGACCAGACACACCATTAATGAATATTTCACTTTGCCGCAGGCGTCCGATGCCCGGCCCTTGTGACTGTGCCATAATCTCTTGTTCTCTTGTTTGGAATAATAAATTTCGTTAAGTATAGCGCGGTGGGCGATTCTGAACGCAAACCACAGGAAATCAGGAACATTCCTATACTACACCGTTAAAACTTTCTACTATACTTAAATTGATTACAGCCTCAGGGCAAACGCATCAAAAAGGAGGTTAAATAGAAGGCAAGAAGAGAAGGACAAGTAATGAACAGCAACCCTGGGATGAGTATTGAAGCCGCCTTTGCCGATATGCAAGACCCGCGTGTGAGTGAGCGATGTACGTATCCGTTAGATGAAATCGTTCTCATTGCTTCTGCGGGACGCTGTGTGGGGCAGAGACATGGACGGAAATCGAAGAATTTGGAGAAAGCAAACAGAGATGGCTACGCACGTTTCTGGCGTTGGAGCAAGGCATCCCCTCACATGACACGTTCCGACGGGTGTATAGCTTGTTACCAGCAGACAACAAGCGGCTTATGTGCTGTCACTCAAAGGCAATCACGGACAACTCCATGCCGATGTGGTGGACTGGTTCGACTGGGCGTAGCAGCAAGATTGGCAGGATATGCCGCATTCCTACGCCGAAACGGTCAACAAAAATCACGGACGCAGCGAGAGACGACAGGTCTGGGCATTGTCTGACCCGCGTGCGTTCGAGGTCATCCGCCACATTGGACGCTCGATGTGGTTTTCCACGAAGATGATGCTCGTCTGCGCGTCGGCAATGGTGCTGAAAACTTTGCCGTGCTGCACCATATTGCCCTCTCCACTCTCAACCATCACCCGGCTAAACCCAGTCTCAACCGCAAATGCTTCAAAGCTGCTCTCAACGACTCCTTCTTATCCGAACTTCTTGTTTTTTTGATGCATTTGCCCTGCAACGGGGACAGGGCAAACCCGCCAATCTTTGTGACGATTGATAGACTTGCCCGCCAATCTTCCAGGATCAGGCGCGATTTTTGATCGTACAGGTGGCCTGGCGAATCTCACCGAGATGATAGGCAGTGTGAGCAACAATAGCAATTGCGCCACTCATTGCCCCTTCTATCGTCCAGTCGTTCTTTTTGACAGCTTCGATAATCCGGTTATAGCTGTTGCGGAGGCGTACTTTGCTGGCTTCCCATTGTTCCGGCGTGACAGATTCTACGGTGCGCCAGATTTCACCCCAATCCACCTTGCCGGGGTTTTGTCCGGTGGCGTATTTTTCGAGGACATCCAGATAGAACCGAACGTGTTCTATCTGTGCCGCGATGGAAGCACAGGTAGATGAAACCGGAATCGAAGCCTCCGCTGCCGAAATAGTCGTCAGTGTCTCAAACAGCGATGTGCCTCTATCCAGATATGCGCCCTGTACGTTGTCAAATGTTTCATCAAGAAGTTCAAGAATAGCGGTGCTGAAATCTTCAAACTTTATTACCCCAGACATTGATCGCTCCATAAACAGATTTCAAAATCTATAGAACAAGTGTATCATTTTCTCCTGAATATGCCCAAACCATTTTCTGCTGAAAATCTGCGTAAGGCGCGATTCCCGCCGATTTCTTGACAAGCTATCCCGATTGCTCTAAAATGCACAATCAAACCAATTGGACTAATCCAGCATCAAATTCACAGGTTTCACAGTCAAATCGACTCCGTTGTTCTATCCTGCAACAGTGTGGATATAATTATCGGCCTGGAATATAGATGCAGAATACACTTTGGCCCTTCTTTACCCAATCGCCGCCATCGGGTAGACAAGAAAAAAAAGGGGATTTATGGCAACCGCACGCGAAGTTAAACGACGTATGAAAAGCGTCAGGAACATCATGCAGGTGACGCGCGCGCTGGAAGCAACCTCGGCTTCCAAAGTCCGCCGCGCGACACAGGCAGTGGTGGCAAGCCGCGCCTATACTGACAAGGCTTATGAAATTCTGGTCAATCTGGCTGGAACAGCAACGCCCGGTACAGCGCTCCACCCGATGCTCGACGCTCGGAAAGAACCACCCAAAAATATTACGATCATCCTGATCACCGCTGATCGCGGTCTGGCAGGAGCGTACAACTCCAATATCATCCGTACCGCCCGCCTGTTCGCCAAAAAGTTCTCTGTTCCCGTGCGCTGGGTCGCTGTCGGACGCAAGGGACGTGATATTCTGCTGCGCTCACATGCAGAAGTGATTGGCGAATTTACCGGAATGCCAGCGCGTCCGAACGCCCGTGATGTACGCCCAATCGTCCAGCTTGTTACCGAAGATTATCTAAACGGAACAACGGATGAGGTTTACATCGCCTATACCGACTTTGTGAACTCAATCACGCAGAAACCGCGCGTGATGCGCCTCTTGCCGCTCTCGCCAAACGTGGCAGCCGAAGGCATGGTAGACGCCGAGTACATGAAGAAGATGCCGCAACCGGGCGAAGGAACCAGCCAGCAGTACGAATATGAACCAGATGCCGCCGCTATCCTCGAAGAGATTGTGCCGAAATTCGTACAGATGATCGTGCTGCAATCGGTTCTGGAAGCACAGGCTAGCGAACACGCCGCCCGTATGGTTGCCATGCGCAACGCTTCGGACAGCGCGAAAGAGCTTGTCGGCGATCTTCAACTGGCCTATAACAAGGCCCGGCAAATGAGCATCACCAGCGAAATTCTGGATATTGTCGGTGGCGCAGAAGCCATCAAAAAAGACTAGCAGCACCGCAAGGAGCGATTGAATAGAATGGCAAATACAAACGAAGCCGAAGGGCGCGTCGTCCAGGTACTCGGAAACGTCGTTGACTGCGAGTTTTCCGGTGGCAACCTGCCCTTGATCAACGACGCTATCCGCGTCCCGATGCCCAAAAACGCAAAAGGGGAAGAACTCCCCGATCTGATCCTCGAAGTGCAGATGCACCTGGGTAATAGCCGTGTCCGCTGTGTAGCGATGGATGCCACCGACGGTCTGGCGCGTGGCGTTGATTGCTTCGCCACAGGCGCACCGATCAAGGTTCCGGTAGGCGAACCAACACTCGGACGTATCTTCAACGTTCTGGGTCGTCCCGTCGATGGCAAGCCTGCCGCCGTCGCCGAGGTGAATTATCCGATTCACCGCCCCGCCCCGGCATTCGCGGAATTGATTCCGTCCTATGAAATGCTGGAAACAGGCGTGAAGGTTATCGACCTGATTGCCCCGCTGACACGTGGTGGCAAGATCGGTCTGTTCGGTGGCGCGGGTACGGGCAAGACCGTAACCATGACCGAACTCATCCGCTCCATCGCAGAAGAACACAGTGGTTATTCGGTGTTCGCGGGTGTGGGTGAGCGTACCCGTGAAGGTACAGCGCTCTACGGCGAAATGTCCGATTCCGGCGTTATCAACAAGGTAGCGATGGTCTTCGGTCAGATGAACGAATCGCCCGGTGTGCGTCTCCGCGTCGCGTTGACTGGCCTCACGATGGCGGAATATTTCCGTGATGAAGGCAAGGATGTCTTGCTGTTCATCGACAATATTTTCCGTTATTCGCTGGCAGGCGCGGAAGTATCGGCACTGCTCGGACGTATGCCCTCCGCAGTAGGCTATCAGCCAACACTGGCGAAGGAAATGGGTGACCTGCAAGAGCGTATCGCTTCCACCAAGACGGGTTCGATCACTTCGGTACAGGCCGTATTCGTCCCCGCCGACGACTATTCCGATCCTGCCCCGGTTGCGACCTTCCTGCACCTCAATGGTGTTATCGCTCTGGAACGTTCGATTGCCGAACAAGGTATCTTCCCGGCAGTTGACCCGCTGGCAAGCACCAGCCGTCTGCTCGACCCCCTGCTCGTTGGCGATGATCACTACACCACCGCCCGCGAAGTCCAGCGCGTCCTCCAGAAGTATAAGGACTTGCAGGACATCATCGCCATTCTCGGCGTCGATGAACTCTCCGAAGACGACAAGATTCTGGTCGCCCGCGCCCGCAAGATGCAGCGCTTCCTGAGCCAGCCGTTCTTCACGGCAGCACAGTTCACCGGACGCGAAGGGCGCTATGTCTCCGTCAAGGAAACCGTGCGCGGCTTCAAGATGATCCTATCTGGCGAAGTTGACCACATCCCGGAGCAGTGCTTCTATATGTGCGGCGGCATCGACGACACCCTCAAGAACTACGAGGAATTGCAGAAGTAATTTTCTGCCCTAACTAGGTTAAAGATAGGGTAGCCAAGTGCTACCCTGTTTTATTTCCTAGGAAAGTCAGGGCAATGGGTTATCGTTTATATCCCAATACATAGGGTATGGAATTCCGCACTTTTGTATCCAGATGTTGAATACCCCACTTCTGAAATTCTTATAAATCCGCTGCCAACGCAAAGTTCCATCTGCATTGTAAACTTCGAGATACGAATGGTGTTCATTTCCACCTTGACTCCTGATCTCCTCTTCGCGCGTCACCAGAAAATATTGACTGTCTGGCGACCACATCGCACGAATATCGTTCCAACCCGTAGAACGGCTACCTGCCACTAGTTTTGCAGGCACATTTCCATCACTTCCCACATACAAACGGGACAAATGGTATGCAGAACGTTGTCCATTGTCCAAATCATCTTCACGATTGGTAAACAAGGCATGTTTTTTGTCTGGTGAAATCAGGCTCACATAAAACCATTCGTGAATACCGTAATCCCCAAGTACATCCGCGAGAGTGTTTTTAGATGGAACAACAAAAGTAGCCGACGGGTATCCTTCACTTCCTAAAAGGCTATATTTTTGCATTGCCATTCCATCCCTGGAAATAGGTTCAGCAAACATAAAATACGGAGAACGGTAGCGGAAATCGCGGGCGATATTGGAGGCGTATATCTGAGTGCTGATATGTTGTTCTTGACGATACATCGCCGACAAAATATAGCCCAACCCCAAAGGTCTATATTCACCAGTTTCTACATTGAATAGCGCTGTCAAATCAATATCAAACATCTGGCTTTTTTCCAAACCACGGAAAGATACCATGTTTTGCCCGCTTCGATAGTGCAACATCGCCCAATTTGATCCCGGTGCGGGCAATTGAAGCTTGGGGGCTATGCCATTAATAACCTGTGATTGCTTTTTACCTGTTGCTACTTCATAGCGAGTCAAAACGAACTGCTTTTCTGGGTCTGTTGTCAGGTTTGGTGTACGCTCTTTTGTAACCATCGCAAAATGGGTCATAGCATCATTCCAGGCGAGAAGATATTCCCCAATACCTATTTCATGAAATTCGAGGGTATCTTGATCTAGAACGCGATGATGAATTCCGTCTGGTTCATAATTGGTCTCGAAAATAGCCTCGGAATTGAAGCGCCAATTATTTACATAGGTAAACAGTGACTGTGATTGCTTCTTGGCACGTTCCCACAAGAACATTGTCTGAATACGATCTCTGCTATCCTTCTCACTAAAAACCTGCACAACGTAAAGCAAGGCATTGCTGTTCTTTAGCCACGTAAAACTGCCATTACCAGCCAGTTTCTTCGGCACGTCAACATGCTCCACAGTTCCATCTTCATTCAGAACCGTGAGCCACCAATCATTTTTTCCCTTGTATTCAAAAGATGTTCCAGATACGACAATCGCGCTCCCATCAGGAGACCATATCAGTTGCCATGTCTCCCAGGATGCCTCGATAGGATCAAAGATTTGCCTGTTATCTGTTTCCGCATCCACTATCTCGATGCGAATCTTTGAATTTTGTCGGACTGCAATTGCAAAACGATGACCTACAGGCGACCATAACGCTAGTGGTAAATCAATACGTTTGTCATAGTTTGGAATATATGTTCCTCTGTATGTACTATAAAGATGTGTGTTTCCGCCTTCGACTGGAATCAAAAGCAAATCTGCTTGCTCTTGCAGTCGATTGCGCTCTTTCTCTTTTACCAACAATACTAATAGATATTTTTGATCGGCTGACCATGTGATCGGTTGAGCAGAAGTTCCAATCACAAACTCATTTGCCAACACTACTCGCCGTCTGATTTTCCCATCTGTATCAGCGATTTCAATCAGGCGTTCATCAGGCGTTTTTACCGAAAAAGCCACCAACGATTTGTCCGCTGACCATGCAACAGCCCCCAAACTGCCCGATTCGACAGTAATGAATTTCCCATCTTTTTGCAGGACAATACGGCTAAACCGGGAGTATATTTTTTGGTTTTCCTCATTATCCCTGCCAAGTTTATTAGCATCTATATCCAGCGAGAGCGATCCCAATTTGGCCTGCGGTTGATCCAGATAATCGAAAGTATTCAGAACAGAGTGCATTCCTTCAGCCCGCGCAACCTTACCCGACGCTATATCCATCCAGAATGATGCACGCCCGGTGAAATTTTCGTCCGTATCGGGATCAGGAGTGGATTTTGTTTCTGACCAAAAGAGGCAGATAGCATTTGGATCGAATGGGGAAAGCTCAAGCGTGTTGGAAAATGAGTGAGACAATATTTTTGAGACCAGGAACGAGAAAAACAATATGATGACGGTCAATCCTAAAAGATAGCGGCGACGCATTCAATTTCCCTTGCAATTCATATGCAAGGGCATTATACGCTACACACCACATTTTTATGAGAATGTTAGACTGATTTTGACCATTTATTGATATTTGGCGAAATGTGTCTCACCTCCCTCATACCCGGCGTTGCTATAACGTCGGCTTGAGGTTGACCCATTCCCTGCCCGCGCGCTACAATGTCCCAATACAATAAGGAAATTTACCAGTGCAGATTACGCTGGCAGAAATCGCCGGGTATGAGGGGCAGGAAGTCACCATACGCGGTTGGCTCTATGACAAGACAGACAAAGGTAAACTGCAATTCCTGCAAGTGCGCGACGGCACGGGAATTGTACAGTGTGTGGCTTTCAAAAAAGACCTGCCGGAAGATCAATTCGAGGCGGCAGCCCATGTAACGCAGGAATCATCGGTGATCGTCACCGGAACAGTGCGCAAGGATGCACGCGCACCGGGTGTGCCGGGTGGGTGGGAAATCGGGATCAAGGAATTCAAGGTGTTCCAGCGCATCGCAGAAGATGATGCGTATCCGATTACACCGAAGGAACACGGCACAGAATTCCTGATGGATAACCGCCACCTGTGGATACGTTCCAAGCAGCAATGGGCAATCCTGCGCATCCGTGCGACGATTACCCGTTCGATACGAAATTGGCTGGATGATCACGGTTATCTGAGCGTTGATACGCCTATCCTGACCCCGGCGGCGGGCGAATCCACAACAGAATTATTTGAGATCGATTATTTCGATGACGATAAGGCGTACCTCGCGCAGACAGGCCAGCTTTACAACGAAGCGAACATGATGAGCTTCGGCAAGGTGTACGCCTTTGGCCCGACCTTCCGCGCCGAAAAGAGCAAGACACGCCGCCACCTGACCGAATTCTGGATGGTCGAGCCGGAGATGGCGTATTATTCGCTCGAAGACCTGATGGATATGGAAGAACAATTCATCAGCTATATCGTGCAGCAGGTATTGGAGCGCAACGCTGAGGAACTCAAAATCCTTGAGCGCGATACCTCCAAGCTGGAAAAAGTCCTGACTCCGTTCCCGCGCATCAGCTATGACGATGCAGTTGACCGTCTGGAAAAAATCGCTGCCGAAACCACCGATGAAGAACAGAAGAAATTGCTATTCATCGAACGCGGCGACGATTTTGGTTCCCCGCATGAAACGGCGCTCACGCAACTGTTCGATAAGCCTGTGTTCTGCTATCACTACCCAACGGCGGTGAAGGCGTTCTATATGCAGCCTGTCGCGGATAACCCGGATCGCTGCCGTTCGGTAGACCTGCTCGCGCCGGAAGGCTATGGCGAAATCACGGGTGGCTCCGAGCGTATCTGGGATAAGGAACTGCTCGAAAAGCGCGTCGCCACCATCGGGATCAACCGCGAAGCCTATGCCTGGTACATCGACCTGCGCAAGTTTGGCTCTGTGCCGCACGCGGGCTTCGGGCTTGGCGTGGAGCGTACTGTCGCGTGGATTTGTGGCCTCCCGCACATCCGCGAAACGATTCCCTATGCGCGGATGCTCAAACGGTTGTACCCATAATTATGTCGACGCCTCCACTGCGTGAACAGCGTAAACTCGTTGCCACTTTCATCGACGAAGAGAGCGCCGCCGATTCGCCAACTGCATACTATGGCCTCTATCATGACCCGGCGAGATCGGCGCTGTTTACGCGCGCAGAGGAGGGCTTCGTTGGGCGCTTCCAGACGGGCGTTGATCTGTTTCGTCCGCTGGTCACAATGCGCTGCTATCGCGCCGAACCCGCCGCCGATTTGCTCGGTGAGGCGCTCACGCCGGGGCGTCCCTATCTTTTCTTCGCCAACGTGAATCAACTGGCGCTTGTCGGCGGGAGTCTGCAACTCACTAACGAGCGCATCCTGTCGGTGTATGTACTCGATCCGGCGCGATTTCAGCCCAATATGAATATTCTGGTGCTGGATAAAACCGCGCCGGACGGCACACCACGCGCCGAAATCCACAGCGGGAGCTTGCAGGCTGTCGCGGGCGTGAACTGGCAATCTCCCGGTTTTGCAGAAGTCTATGTACATACGGAAGCCGAAGCGCGGCGGCGTGGCTGGGGACGTAGTGTGTTATCTCCGATCACATCGCGCATCCTCAAAAATGGGCGTCTGCCAGTGTATCTGGTGGAGCCGAACAACGAGGCGTCGGTATCACTGGCGCAGGGGCTGGGTTATGTCGATACCAATGCGCGGCAGGTCTTCGCGGATGCGGTGTATTTGGGACACCCGAACCACAGACCGTGATCACGCAAACGCTGAAGCAAAACTATTTGAGTTCAATGCTTTGCCAAAACTGCACGTGTGGAATTGGGATAAATTTGTTTTCCTGTATTTGAAAGGCAGTGCGACTCGAATAAATGAATAGCCGTTCCTTTCTTGTTTCCCATAAATATTTTGCAAGGTCTGGCAGGATTAAGTTGTCCCGTGCATCAGGTTTACCTTTAACTTCAATCCAGCATTTATGAGTTGGCAGATAAAAATCAACAAGGTAATTCGCCTCGCCAAGTCGTTCAGGTTCGTATTGCCAGCGGATCTCTTTTTCAACTAGCTGCGCGGCAAATCTGATTTCCAATTGAGAACGGAACATGATCCCCATAAATTTGCCCGGTACGGCCTGCGGCCATTTTTTCGGATACTGTTTATGTTGAGGGTTTTCAACTACGATTACTTTCGACGTTTTCTTTATGCGCCGTTCGCGTTGACTCTTTGCAAATTCCTTATGTAGCTTTTCTGCTCCTTTATCTTCCCAATTAGGATGAAACCCCAGGCAAACCCAAGTCGTTTTATTTTCCGGTTGTTCGACGTTCAACAAATCTCTGTAGGTATCGACAATGAATTTGATTTTCTGAACTGCTATTTTTTGATCGGAATGCTGTCCATCCCATTCGTAACCGCGAATCAGCCGATAATGAAGCGAGTTCAGAGTTTTGGTACTTACTTTCTTTTTCGAGCCGAGGGAACGTCTCAAATGGCTTTTATTTTTATATTCGTTAGCCAGATTGGGATATAACGCCGAGCCTCCAAATAAATCAGGAATAGGCGCATATATTCTTATATCCATGTGCTGTTTCATTTTGAAATAGTGTCGCTCGAATCGGATAATTGTTGATCCCATCACATTTCGTAGCGGAATTCCACCCACAGCATCTTTTATCCTGCGGTTTTGCCATCCCGGTTCTTTGCAGGTAACATGCAAACCTGCTAGGGTTATTTGTCCGACCATCTCTACCAACGCAAGAATTTTCTCTTTGTAATTTGGCGTTTCCAGAATTTCATTTGGTAATGTCCATTGCGTTTTGCGAATACTGAATTTCCCTTTCATTTGGGCAGGGTGATCACTATAAATGAATGTTAGTTTCATTTGTTAGGCCTCTCGATCTGCGTGAGGACAACCGTGTATCCGACTTTTGCAAAAGTCCATTGCATCAAAAACTTTGAGCGCCGTATCGTTGCATACAAACAACCGTCAAATCTTTGGATCGACGTTTCTCCCTTCAATGTTCGCCAGACAACTTTGAATAGATTCGTCCAGATACGTATGCTGAAACTCTGGAATGGCTGGATTATCCTTCCATTGTTCGCGCAATTCCAGCATCGCTTTGTAGATTTCTGGATCGTCGCTGTTACCAGCCGCATCGAAACTGAGCCAGCCAGCATTGCCCGAAGCCAGCCATTTCAAAATATGAGGCGTTACGCGGTGATCTCCCATTGCGGCTAAACCATTCATTGCTTCCCCATAACCGCCGTCCTGATCGTCTGTTTCTATTCGCTCCCAAAGGGCATTACGAATATCTTCCCGAACAATGCCTTGTTCAACCAGACTCCCCAGCCACATACACGCCCAATCGCGCACAGTTTCATCTTCATCGCGGCTGAATTTAATCTGTGCCTGTATAGAACGCTCGTCGATAGATGACGCAAGACCATTGGTTACATGAAAGCGAATTGACCAAAACGGATGATCTTTCCATTTCAAAATCGGCTCAAGTTTGCGCGGGTCAGATATGTGAGTCAATGCCGCAAGAGTGCTATCAATAACAGTCAAATCCTGTTCGATTTCCAATATATTCAAAAGAATTGAAAGCGTTTCTTCCAGGAAGGGGCGATTTTCCTTCCACCCGGTTTGAGCCAATATGGAAGTCCCCACAACGCGCTCATGGGAGGTTTTGCTACGCGCCAATGTAGCGGCGTCCTCGAATGTCTGTCTATCAGATCGCCCCTGAAGACTCGCAATTGGAGGCCACATTATCTCCTCATCAGTGGTGGAGAGTGCAAGTGTGATCAGGTCATGATTTGTACGTTTGGCAAGGGTATCTTGAAATGGGATATAAGATTCTGAATGCGCTTCCCGATTCAAAGATGCCATCAACGCGGCCTGACTTGTGAAAAAGTCCATTGTCTCGAAAACTTCCAGCGTCATCACACCGCTGTATTGTGCTTCCAGCAGATAGCGCACTACTGGATCGAGTTTTTCCGGCGGCATAAGCGCCAGGCTGTGATGATCGCGCTCTGCCATGCCGTGAATGTGAATCACCCGTGTACGCGGTAGCCACGCCGGGAGGTAATCCATTGGATCAAGTTCCATCTTCCACAGATGCCCGATGTCCGTTGTACGGCTGATGGGCGCACGTGCCAGCACTGGATTAAGGTAATTCGACGGATAGTTTTCCAGATTCTCGACAGCCAATAGTGCCGGGTCTGGGACCCAACCCATCACCATGTCCAGCGCACGCAAAGAACGATCCACCCATCCCGGTGTCTGCAATCCTTTGCCGTCCAGATGAAACACGAACGCGAACGGATCAAGCGGGAGTGTACGTTCAATCACTCCGCGCGCTTTGACCAGCGATTCGTGCTGTGCGCTGCCATCGGCGGCAAGCGTCAAATCCAGTGGCAGATGCACGGTATAGCTGATGTTAGCCTGTCGTGCCAGTGTGTCGATTTGGCTGATAAGCGCTTCGGACGGGATGTTATTCGGCCCGTCGTCTACCTCGAACAGGATCAGTTCAATATCATCCACATCCCCGGATGCGGCTAATTTCTCCACATTGGGCAGAATATCATCGGGGTAGACGTAGGACGTGCTGCCGATGCGGAAGGGCGTCCCAAAATGCGTTACACGGTGGCGATCATCAGACATAATGTTTCCAGCAATTCACAACTTGCGCCATAAACGTCCCCGGTCAGACCGCTGCCAAGCCTGCGTGCTGCCCAACGCGAAAACAGAATCACAATGATAATCGCAATCGGAATATATAACAGGCTGATCGGATACAAAATCATCGGGATAAGCCACAGAAGCGCCAGCCATACCCGTCGCGCGCCCTCCCGATAGCTGTTGCTCATGCCGCCCTGTCGCGCCGAAGGATAGTGTAGCATCGGATAGAGCATGACCAGCCGCGCAAGCATCGGAATAATCAACAGCATTGTCGGATTTTTCAGACTGAGAAGGGCTGCAAATTTCGCCAACAGGATCATCCCTGCGCCAATCACGCCAAACGATCCGGCACGCGGGTCTTTCATGATCTCCAAACGGCGCTCTAGGGAGACTGTCGCGCACAAGGCATCGCAGCTATCGATCAGGCCATCGAGATGCAACCCGCCTGTCAGCACTACCCATGCAATCAGGGTCAGCACGGCGGTCATGGCTGGGGAGAAGATCAACCCGGACAGGCGAAATATGCCGTAGATTAATACGCCGACAATCCAGCCCACCAGCGGAAACCAGATCATTGCACGTCCCGCCTGCCAGCCATCGCGTACCCACAGGAAGCGGGGAACCGGGATGATCGAAAGGAGCGATAATGCGCCGCCGAAATCCCGCAACGCCGACAGCACTAGAACTCGATTCCAGCCTGCGCGAGAATGCCTTTATCGAAAGGATGCTTAATCAGCTTCATCTCTGTGACCAGATCGGCATAATCGATCAAGGCTTGCGGAGCGTCACGCCCGGTGATAATAATATGCAGTTCCGGCGCACGGTTCGCATCCAGCCATGCACGTACTTCTTCAAAATCCAGCCAACCGAAGTTGAAGCAATAGGTCATCTCGTCCAGAATCACGATGTCATAGTTGCCGCTGGCAATTTTCTCTTTGGCAATCTCCCAACCGTGACGGGCTTTCGCGGCACTTTCTTCCAAATCTTTGCTCGTCCAGGTGAAACCGTCACCGCTGGAAAGGATTTCGATGCCCATTTTTTGCGCGGCTTTGTGTTCGCCAAACGTGGCGTTTTCATTCTTGATGAACTGAATCACACAGACTTTCATACCGCGTCCCCAGGCGCGCGTCATCACGCCGAACGCCGCTGTGGATTTGCCCTTGCCGTTTCCGGTATTAACAATAATCAGGCCTTTTCGCGCCATAGTTGTTCCTCTAATAGCTCTATCGAAAATTGTAAATGATCCTGGTACGGATCGCGGTACGGTGTAGCGTCAATCTCGAACGCACTCGCCAGATTTTCGCGCGACAGTACCGTATCGGGCGTACCCTGCGCCGCAATTTGCCCATCGTGCAACAGCGTTAGCTGATCACAATAACGCGCCGCCAGCGGCAATTCATGCAGAGCAATCATAACACCGAGATTGCGTTCCTGTACCAGCCGTCGTACCAGCGTCAGGAGTTCCAACTGGTGACGAATATCGAGATGTGTGGTTGGCTCATCCAGCAGGAGTATATCCGGTTCCTGTGCCAGCGCCCGCGCCAGAAAGACACGCTGACGTTCGCCGCCACTGAGAGTTGTGATCAGGCGATCCGCAAGATGTTCGGTATCCGTCACGACCAGCGCCGATTGGACAATTTCCCGATCCTTTTTCCCTTCCACCTGGAATCGTGAAAGATAGGGATTGCGTCCCATCAGGACGACTTCGCGGACGGTGAAGGCTGCATCGAACGCTGTTGATTGTGGTACGAACGCGATCCAGCGTGCCAGATCGCGCCGTTTGATGCTGTTCATCGGCTGCCCACAGACCACCACTTTGCCGCGTGAGGGTTTCAGCAACCCGGCAGCAACCCGCAACAGCGTTGATTTACCCGCGCCATTTGGCCCAACCAGACCAACGATCTCGCCTGCGTTCAGTGTGAGCGATACGTCGTGGAGCAGATCGCGCCCGTTCAGGGTATAGGTGATGTTTTCTGTGGATAGCATCTCGATATTTCCTGATAATTCAAATCCCGGCGCTGAAGCACCGGGCTATAAGCAATACCAATTTGGCTTGTGATGATTGTCCGCTTGATCTAAAACCGTTGTACATCGGCGTAAATAGATCAAGTGTGTGGTCATCTTTCACAGTCGAGAAATAGATCAAGTCCCGGTGCTTTAGCGCCGGGACTATTGATCAATAGTCCTGTTATTTCGCGGGGACAGCCGCAGGTGCAGCAGCCGTCGACGGAGCAGTCGCAACGGGAATGGTGGGCAGCTTCACCAGATCGGGATAGAACAGTGCCGCGAAATCCTGTACGCCAAGCACGACATACTGTGAAACGGCATTGTTATGCGCGTCATTGCCCATGACCACATGCTTGTTTTTGACTGCCTTGAGGCTTGCAAAAGCAGGATTTTTGGAAATGTCAGCAGAGAACGCGGAAAGCAGCACGAAATCGGGATCGGCCTTCACGACAAATTCATCAGAGAGTTTGGGGAATGGCTCCTTGATGTCTTTCGAGTTCGCCAGATTGACGCCACCAGCGCGCGTGATCATCTCGTCAACGAGCGTTCCTGCGCTCCACGAATAGCCATCGTAGCCGTAGAAAATGATCGATTTCTTTTCCTTGACATCTTTCAAGGCGTCATCAATTGACTTCAGTGCTTTATCCATATCCTGATTCAGAATCTGTGCGGCGGCGTCTTCGCCAATCGCCTTGCCAACCAGCAGAATGTTGTTCTGAATATCCTTGATGGTATCGAACTTTTCCAGCGCGATAACGTTGACGCCTGCATCCTTCAATTGCTTGATCACGCCTGCATCAATATAGCTGGCGACAAAGACCAGATCGGGCTTGAACGAAAGGATGATTTCCGGGTCGGCTTTTGCAATCGTCTTTTTAGCATCTTTGAAGGCTTTGGCCTCAGCACTGACGTTACTCTGCATTGGGTCAAGCGCGTTCTCGGTGATCGCGGCGATACGGGTCAGGCGATCTTCCGGCTTGAGCAGACCGAACAGGATTTCATCTGTACCGAGCGTAACCGAGACGATCCGTGTGGGCTTATCCGCAGCCTTCGACGGCATGGCAAACGAAGTCAACGCCAGCATAATGGCGAGAAGGACAACAATACGAGAAGAAACGCGATTCATGGTTTTATCCTAATCCATTGAACATTAGAGTTTCTGACGTTGCCGCCAGAGCAGAAACAGAAAGAAGGGTGCGCCGGTCAGCGCTGTAATCACGCCAACCTGCAATTCCGCAGGCTGGATGATCAGACGTGCGATGGTATCTGCCATCGTGAGAAAGATAGCCCCGGTCAGGGCGCTGGCAGGGAGCAGGACACGATAATCCGGCCCGACAATCAACCGCACCAGATGCGGGATCATCAATCCAACAAACGCGATCCCTCCTGCGATACTCACAGCGGCTCCGGTCATCAACGCGGAGATCGCCAGCAGGATCAGGCGTGCGTGCGGTACATTCACGCCCATTGTTTGCGCGGCTTCTTCGCCCGCCAGAAACAGGTTTAGATCGCGGGCATAGGCGAATGCAGCAAGTAATCCCGCAAAAACGGGGATAATCGCCACTTTCAGATGATCCCAGCCGCGCCCCGAAAGGCCACCGATCAGCCAGCCGAGGACGGCCTGCACGCCGCTGTAATCGCGTGCGGAAAGAATCACCAGCGAAGTCAGCGCACCGAGGAAGGACGATACTGCTACTCCCGCGAGTAACAGGGTCGCAGGCTCTGCTCGTCCACGCCGTACCGCCAGCGCATAGACGAGACACGCCGCTAACAATGCGCCGATGAACGACGCCCCCGGCAATATCCACAGGCTTACACCTGCCACACCACTCACAAGTACCAATACCGCGCCGAGTGCGCCCCCTGCACCAACCCCAAGCAAGCCCGGATCAGCCAGTGGATTGCGGAAGATGCCCTGCATGACTGCCCCGGAAGCAGCCAATGCACTGCCCACCAGCGCACCGATCAGGATGCGCGGCAGACGGATCATCGTCACAATCGCAAGGTCAGAATCGGGCAGGTCAAGGCCAACAGGAAGGCCGATCCCGCGCAATATCAATTTGGCAACATTTTCATAGGGAATTTGTGCAGCGCCATGTCCCGCCGCCACGATCACGCAGATCACCAGCAACGCCGCAAGCGTCAACGAGACGAGCAATCGCCGTTGTATGATCGGGAGATGTGAGAGCAGAAAATGTGCTGAAATCGGCGATGCAGCCGCCGACGTGTAACTTGTCCCCATAGCCTTTGCCTCGAAGGTGCGGAACCTGATTCAAGGTGGGCGACCTGACTTCCTGTGTTGCGAAACGCGCTACAGGTTACAGTTGCGGGACAGTATCGGACTGGTCATACCTGTTTTATGGGCGGGACTTCACCGACTTCGCCATTGCTGCTCTGCCATCCGGGGCAAACGAGCGCCTTGATCAGTCTGAATATTGATTTAGAACAATCGTATCACGACGAAAAAAGTGTGTCAATTATGGATGGTTTAGGAAACGGGGAAAATGAAACTACCCGGCTTATACGAGCCGGGTAGCGGTGAGTCAAGCCGGTAAATTACTTGGCTGGAGTTGCAGGTGCGGTTGCGATTTCGCCCGTGAGCAGGCCGAGAATTTTGTTGGCGCGGTCAATCTGGGGCTGGATAGCATCGGTATAGACCTTTGCATTGTCCGGGTCAGCCTTCGCAGCGATAACCAGTGCCAGCGCATCCCCATAGTTGGCAAGTGCCTGAACCATGTAAAGCTGTACGCCGAAACATTCGGTTGGAACTTTTTCCATATCTTCGTACTTCTGGCGAAGAACGGCGATAGAAAGCAGGCCTTGAGCAACACCCTTATCATTCTTCGCGTCGAAGCCCTTCAGCGCGGTAGCGAAATCGGTGAGGTCTTTGCCGACTGCGGTCAGGAGTGTGGCATCGGCACACTTGGCAGTCTGGACATCACCTACACTGGCGACAGCGGACTTCGAGGCAGCGGCAAATGAAACTGTGAATACAACAAGTAGGGCAGCAAGAATCAGGGTAACTTTGGTACGCATGTTTTTCTCCAGAATGTAAAGCCATTCACAGGGACGAATTATATTGTAACGTCCCATTTATCGGAGTCAAGCAATTCGATAAAACAAGTTACAGAGGCGGGGATTGGTATATCAACCGCCTTCATGACATTTGGCTGATTTCGGTGGAATTTACCTTCCTTAATGCTTCTCATAATTTGTAAAAAAATTATAAACAGGATACACTCCCACGCTTGTTTATCGCTCTATACGGACGTGTAACGGTATATGGGAATGTTCAACCGCCGAATGGGTGTAGACCTCGGCACGATCAATGTCATCATCTATATGGAGGGGCAGATTGTCTTGCAAGAGCCGTCGATGGTGGCATTGACGATTGAAGATGAAAAGATCGTCGCTATCGGACAGGAAGCGCGCGATATGTATGGGCGTCATCCGGAACACATCGAAGTGATCCGCCCCCTGCGCGATGGCGTGATTGCCGACTACGAAGTCACCGAAGCGATGTTGCGCCATTTCTTCCAGAAGGCAGGCGGGCGTATCCGGCTATTTGGCGGGCGTCCACAGGTGATGATCACTGTTCCGCATGGGGCAAACAGCGTTGAGCGTCGTGCCATTCACGAGGCTGCTGTACAGGCCGGGGCGCGCGAAGCCCTGATGATTCATGAGCCATTGGCAGCCGCTATTGGTGCGGGATTGCCCGTCAAGACGCCCGCCGGAAATATGGTGCTGAATCTCGGCGGCGGGGCAAGCGAAGCGGCAGTTCTCGCTATGAATGGGATTGTCGTGGCGGAGAGTGTGCGCGTTGGTGGAATGCGCCTCGATGATGCCATCATCAACTACATTCGCCGCAAATACAGCCTCGTCATCGGTCAGCCTACAGCCGAGTCAATCAAGATTCAGATCGGCGCGGCAGTCACAGGTGTCGATGAACTGACGATGGAAGTGCAAGGACGCGATCAGGTGACAGGTCTCCCGCGCACTATCGCCATCAACACCAGCGAAGTTGTCGAAGCGATTTCGGAAACGCTTGGACTGATTTCGGGCGTAGCAAAGAGCGTACTTGGAAAGACACCGCCGGAACTTGCCGCCGATATTATTGATCGCGGCGTGACGATTACGGGTGGTGGAGCATTACTGCGTGGCATTGAGCAGTATATTACCCGACAAATCGGCGTCCCTGCATACGTTGCTGACGATCCGATTGTCTGTACGGCGGTAGGAGCCGGACGCGCCATAGATGATCCAGCGATGATCAGGCGTCTTGGGATTAATTAGGCAGGGTTCGTTCACAACAAAATCTGATAGTTTGCGAGGCTCTTATGATAGAAGTGGTAGAGTGGCTTGGACATGCCAGTTTTCGGATCAACAGCACCCCGCTGGTTTATATCGATCCCTGGCGCATTGTACGCCCCAGGCAGCCCGCCGACGTGATCCTCATCTCTCATGATCACTATGATCACTGTTCGCCTGCGGATATAGAAAAACTGCGTGGACCGGAAACCATCATCATTGGAAATCAGATGGTAGCTTCGATCATTGATCGTGTGACCGTCTTGCGCCCCTGGCAGACAATCAACATCGAACGTGGGGGCGGGCGTGCCTCCATCAAGGCTGTTCCGGCGTACAACGCGCACCATCCAAAAGAATTTGATGGACTCGGATTCGTCATCTCTCAGAATTTCTACGACCTCTATTTTGCGGGCGATACCGATTGCATCCCGGAGATGGAACGTATTCGCCCGGATATTGCCATTTTGCCCGTTGGTGGACGGCAAACCATGAACGCAACGCAGGCTGCACAGGTCGTCCGGCAGATGCGCCCGCGTTATGCCATTCCAAGCCATTGGGGAAGTGCCGCCGAGGGTGGTACACAGGTTGATGTGCGGATGTTCATGGATGAAGTCGGCGCAGCGGTGGAAGTTGTTCGGCTGGAGCAGAAACGATAACGGCGCGTCAGGTAAATTCATAAAGCGCCGTTTGATCGCCGTTCGTATCGCTATTATCCAGATTTGATATTTGTACAGCTATAGTTGCTGATGTGTTTGATAAACATAAGGCGGCACTATGGCTGTTTTGCGTATTCTGCTCATTGTTATTATTCTTCCTGTTTTCCTTGCGCCCGATCCGCGCCAGCCCGCCAGCGACGCACCATATATTTACTACTATGCTGATAAATTGAACTCGTTTGTCGTGGAGCGAGCCGATGGTACAGAGACGCGACTACTCGGCAAGGGACTCACAAAAACAGATAAGGAATTTGCCCTTACCGGGCCGGGTTGGTCACCATCGGGACGCTGGTTCGCGTGGCGTAGCCTGGAGTCCAGCTTAGGTGGCAGCATTTTAGCAACCTATGCCTATTCTGTTCATATTGGTACAGATAAGCGATTGACCGTATTGGATAAGCTGCCCGGTGCGCGTTTGGTATGGTCGCCAACCAAAGATATTTTGTTTGTGGTTTCGGCGAGTTTTGAAAAACCCAAACCAATACC